>DASTLS010000084.1:0-3476 GCA_035714725.1 Alphaproteobacteria bacterium
ATGAAGCCAGCGCACAGGTTATGCCGCTTCTGCTCCATGGTGACGCCGCATTTGCCGGTCAAGGTATTGTCGCTGAAACGCTGATGCTCACGAACCTGCACGGTTACCGCACCGGCGGCACGCTGCACTTCGTGATCAACAACCAAGTCGGATTCACCACCAGCCCGCAATATTCACGCTCCGGCGTTTATTGCACCGATGTGGCGAAGATGATCCAGGCGCCGATCTTCCATGTGAATGGCGACGATGTTGAAGCCGTCGTGTTCGTCACGGAAATCGCTTCCGAATTCCGCCAGAAATTCCTCAAAGATGCCGTCATCGACATGGTCTGCTATCGCCGCCATGGCCATAACGAAGGCGACGAGCCGGCATTCACGCAACCGATCATGTACAAGAAGATCAAGGAACAGCCGACGACGCGCGAAGTTTATGCGCGCAAGCTGGTCAGCGAAGGCTCTCTCTCTCAAGCCGATGTCGATAAGGTCAATTCTGATTTCGTCGGCAAGCTGGAACAGGATTTCCAGGCAGCGAACGGCTACAAGCCGAACAAGGCCGATTGGCTGGAAGGCCGCTGGCAAGGCCTCGAAGTCGCAAGCGGCGAAGATCGTAGTGGCAACACCGGCGTTGAACTCAACACGTTGCGCGATATCGGCAACGCTATTTCGCGCGTACCGGATGGCTTTAACGTCAATCCGAAAATCGCGAAGCAGTTGGATGCGAAGCGCGAGATGATGAAGTCCGGCGAGAACATCGATTGGGCGACGGCTGAAGCTTTGGCCTTCGGCTCGCTGCTTTCCGAAGGCACACACGTGCGTTTGTCCGGTCAGGATTCCGGTCGCGGCACATTCTCTCAACGCCACTCGGTGCTCTACGATCAACAGAACGAGCATCGCTACATCCCACTGAACGGCCTCAGCTCGACACAAGCGAGCTATGAAGTGCATGACAGCCCGCTTTCCGAAGCCGCCGTTATGGGATTCGATTACGGCTTCTCGCTCGCCGAGCCGAAAGCGCTCGTCTGCTGGGAAGGCCAGTTCGGCGATTTCGCCAACACCGCTCAAGTGTTCGTCGATCAGTTCATCTCGTCGGCAGAATCCAAGTGGCTCCGCATGTCGGGTCTCACGCTCCTTCTGCCGCACGGCTACGAAGGTCAGGGCCCCGAGCATTCCTCAGCGCGCCTCGAGCGTTATCTGCAGATGTGCGCGGAAGACAATATGCAGGTGGCGAATTGCTCGACGCCTTCAAACTACTTCCATATCCTGCGTCGTCAGGTTCGCCGTAACTTCCGCAAGCCGCTGATCCTCATGACGCCGAAGTCGCTTCTGCGTCACAAGCAGTGCGTTTCGAAATTGCAGGACATGGCCGAGGGCACTTCGTTCCAGCGTGTCATTCCGGAACTCAGCATGAATTTGACGGATGACAAGAAGATCCGTCGCGTTCTGATTTGCAGCGGCAAGGTCTATTACGATCTCCTCGCCGCGCGCGAAGAGAAGAAGGTCAATGACGTGGCCATCGTCCGTCTCGAGCAGTTCTATCCGTTCCCGGATAAGCCGCTGGCGACCGAACTGGCGCGTTATCCGAAGGCAGACATTATCTGGGTTCAGGAAGAGCCGGAGAATATGGGCGCATGGACCTTCGTTGACCGCCGCATCGAAGCCGTGTTGAAGGACATCGACCACCGCGCCAAGCGCCCGATCTATGTCGGTCGTGACGCTAGTGCCTCGACAGCAACGGGCTCACTGAAGCGCCATAACAAGCAACAGGCCGAACTGATCACGACGGCGCTAGCCGCCTAAAGGACAGTTTCGCTGACTTTGTGGCCGTCGAGGCAGCGCACGTCTGCGGGCGTGATCTCGTTCTGCTTGAGCCAGAATTTGATCTGATTAATCGCACCCAGCGGATAAAGCCCGCAGGTGAAATCGTTCGAGGCGAGAAATAGCTGCGGCTTATCGAAATAAGTCCCGCCATAAATGTAATGCACGATGGCGAGGATCGATTGATTGTTCTCGGTATCGATCCACATCAGGCCCTTTTCGCGGCAACTGTTTTCGCGACACGCTGAGATCACGACATTATGCGGTGCCGGCATCATTACGGTATCGTCGGGACCGCTCAGCACATTCATTAGCGCAACCTTGAGACCGGTCTTGACGCCATGTGGACCGAAGCCGAGATCGGTATCGTAATCCGGCACAGCGCTCGCGAAGAACGGTTTGAATTTGGTATCGGCGAGAACGGATGCAGTCTCCTGCCCCTTATAGCCCTCGAGCCAATGCAGATCAGGATGGTCTTCTGCGCGGCATGGCAGCGCCAAGAAGAGGAGGCTCAGGGCAAGGATTATGGGCCGCATTTGACATCCAAGGGGTTGAGAATCTTGGTTAAGAGCATCCAAAAAACTCAATTCCGATAAGGGCTAAAATAAGCAACTAATTCTATTAAACTTCCCTTAAGGCAGCCCCATTACTATTATGGTATCTTATTAGTGTATTTAGGTTTTTTGAATTTTTTGAGGCGCAGATCGCGATGGTAAGCCCGATACAAAACGGTCCGGACATGACACCCGGTCCTTCGAACGATGAAGCGCCCCCGCCCCCGCCGCCTCAGACGGGAACGCCGTCGGCTGTCGACGTAGAAGAATCTTCTCAAGTTCTAGGTGATGGTGGCGCATCACTGATGCAAAATGTCGCACTGGTTTCAGCTGCGGTAAACGACAACACGCCAAAACCTAATCTCATCCAAAGAGTCGGCGGAGCCGTCGAGCATTTCTTTATGGGCGGCGATACCGGCAGACGCCGCAGCATGCCGCTTGCGGTGCATATGGGGAATGGCCCCGCTATGTCGTCATCCATGGCGGAACGTGCGCGTTTTGCCGTTCAATATTTTGAGAAGTGCGGCTGGACCCAAGCCCAAGCTATCGGCATTACCGCGAACCTCATTCAGGAAAGCGGCCTCAACATTCATGCAGTCGGCGATAACGGCCAAGCTCGTGGTTTGGCACAATGGCATCCCGATCGCGTAGAAGCTTTTGAACGCGCAACGGGCCAGTCTTTTGCCAACCTCGATTTCGAAGGACATCTGGGCGCCATTAACTGGGAAATGACCCAAGGTGGCGAGCGCCATGCCGGCAATATGATCAGGAACGCGCAAACCCCGGAAGACGCGGCACGCGCCGTTTCCCATTTTTACGAAAGATGCGGCAACGGCGGATATCAGCAAGAACATCGCGCCCAGATCGCCACTAACCTCACCCGCACGGTTGGCGCCCCTTCAGCCCACGCCTGAGCTACGATTTTTCAGCACTTTACAGGCTTTGACTGTTCCCCGTTATTGGCTTAAAAGAGGCTGCATTCCAGCTTTTTAGCCAATACCGAGGCCTTTTATGACTACCCAGATCCTTGTCCCGCCCATGGGCGAATCCGTATCCGAAGCTACCGTGGCCAAATGGCTCAAGAAGGTAGGCGATCAGGTGCGTATGG
>DASTLS010000085.1:0-4427 GCA_035714725.1 Alphaproteobacteria bacterium
ACATCCTTCGCCATGACGCGGAGAATATCGTGCGCGATCTTAAGCTCATCGTCGCTGATCTGCGGGCGCTCCATCTCGAGCGCGAGCTTGTTCGCGATGATCGCCCTTACATGCGGCGAGGGCTGCGACATAAGACGTTGAACGTCAGCTTGCTTTAGAAAAGCTGTCATTACAAAAACCGCCAAATTGACCGAAACAGAGGCTAGACCTGTCGCCTCGATACGTAAACGCTACGCCAGCGTTTATTACTAAAATGTTGCCAGAAAATTTTTGCTTTTTGATTAATAAAATCAAGCATATATAATGAAATTCATAATGGATTCCTTATTACGCCTCGCACTTTTTGAGCCCGATATGCCGCCGAATACGGGGGCCATGATGCGGCTATGTGCCTGTTTTGGCTTGCCTCTCGACATTATTGAGCCCTGCGGCTTCGCTTTTGACGATAAAAAGCTGCGCCGGGTAGCAATGGACTATATCGATCTTCTGGACTACAAACGCCACCGCTCCTGGGACGATTTCCGGCAGCATGCAAAAACAGAAAAGCGGCGCATCGTGCTCCTCACGACGAAGACGAAGATGCCTTACTATCAGTTTGATTTTCAAAAGAACGACATCCTCATGGTCGGGCGCGAAAGCTCCGGCGTTCCTGAAGTTGTCCACAGCGCGGCTGACGCTCGCGTGACCGTTCCGATGGTGCCCGAAGCGCGCTCCCTGAACGTGGGTATGGCGGCTGCAATCGTGATGGCGGAAGCCCTCCGTCAAACCACTTTGCGGAAAGAGGGAGGTTTTGCATGACGAATACCGCCCGCCCCCTACCCCAACACCACACCGTTCCGACCGAAAGCCAGAAGCAACAGGCGGTCGAATGGTTCCGTCATTTGCGCGATCAGCTATGCGTCACCTTCGAATCCATCGAAGATGAATTGACGGGCACGGAGCATGCCGATCTTCCTGCGGGACGGTTCGAACGCAAGCTCTGGCAACGCGCATCCGATTCATCCTCGAAGCATCTGCGCGACGCATCATCGGAATCTGGTGGCGGCGGCGAGATCTCGATCATGCATGGCCGCGTCTTTGAAAAAGTCGGCGTGAATATCTCGGTCGTGCATGGAAGTTTCGCCGAAGAATTCAGAAAACAAATTCCCGGCACCGATGCAGACGGAAAATTCTGGGCCGCCGGCATTAGTTTGGTGGCGCATATGCGCTCGCCGCTCGTGCCCGCCGTGCATATGAACACGCGCCACATCGTAACGAACTTCGGCTGGTTCGGCGGCGGCGCCGATCTCACACCGATGTTCATGGAAAGCGATGAGACTAAAGTCGACACCGCAAAATTCCACGCTTCCCTGCAAACTGCGTGCGACAAGCGCGGCCCAACTTATTATCCGCGCTTCAAGGAATGGTGCGACGAATATTTCTTCCTGAAACATCGCAACGAGCCGCGCGGCACCGGCGGTATTTTTTACGACTATCAAGATTGCGGCGATTGGGAAAAAGATTTTGCCTTCACGCAAGATGTCGGTCGCGCGTTTCTGGAAACTTATCCGCAGATCGTGCGCACGCGCATGAATAAAAACTGGAATGCAGAACAACGCGAGCATCAATTGATGCGTCGCGGACGTTATGTCGAATTCAATCTGCTGTATGATCGCGGCACAATGTTCGGATTGAAGACCGGCGGCAATATCGAAGCAATCATGATGTCGCTTCCGCCCGCAGTAAAATGGTCATAAAGAACGGCGCGCTCGGCGTAAAAAACGCGAAATAAATGTAAAGAAACGCTTACCAATTCAATGATTTCCGTCACCGTTGCAATCATGCCACTCTGAGTCAATCAATTGGAAAACCAAGGATATCTCCGAGATTCGCCTTGATTCAATAAGGGACTCCGCCTATTTCTTACACAGGTTTTCGCTTTACCGGCCTGCTTTTGCTTAAAAGTGCTTTGCGGCGGGTAGATTTTTGGCAGGTCAAAGCGTAAATCAAGGGCGTCTCGTCCGGGATTTGTTAGGTCACAAAATCCAACGCGGCGCTTGTCACAACATCGATCTCGGCAACGCGGACTGTCCGCACTCATCTGCCAGAGGTTCACTGAGGGGGTAAACAATGTTCAAAAAGATTTTGGGCCTTTTGGCAGTTCTCGTCCTGGTCGCAGCTTGCGACACGACAGGCACTGGTGATGGTTCGGGCGGCGCTAATGGCACCGGTCATTCTGGCCCGGCGAAGCCCGGCACGCAGGAAGATCTGGTCGTCAACGTCGGCGATCGCATCTTCTTCGCTTACAACGAGTCCGACCTGAGCGCCGAAGCTCGCGCAACCCTCGACCGTCAAGCCGCTTGGCTCAAGAAGTACGGTTCGGTTCGCGTGACGGTTGAAGGTCATTGCGACGAACGTGGCACGCGTGAGTACAACCTCGCGCTCGGCGAACGCCGCGCCGCTGCAGTCAAGAACTACCTGGTCGCTGACGGCATCAAGACCGATCGCGTCAAGACCATCAGCTACGGCAAGGAACGTCCTGCTGTTCTGGGCAGCAACGAAGCTGCTTGGGCACAGAACCGCCGCGCTGTGACGGTTGTTTCCGAGTAATCGGTAACGCTTAAAGAAAAGGCCGTGGTCGCAAGATCACGGCCTTTTTTCTTGCCTCTCTTTACGCTCTTTCCTTTACCTGTTTTCGCGCCATAATGGCGCAACCTCCTCACCGCTGCCGTATGAGCCGTTTCATGAAAACCACGATCGCTCTCCCCGCCCTGCTCTGCACGCTTCTGTTGGCATCACCTGCTTTTGCGCAAGGCATGGGCACGAATTATGAAACACGGCTGCAGACGCTCGAAGATGAAATGCGCGCACTGAACGGCCGCGTCGAGCAAGTGGAATTTGCCGCCAAACGCCTCGATCAGGCGATCCAGCGCATGCAGGGTGATTATGACGCGCGCCTCACGCGCCTTGAGCAGCAAGCGGCGCAAGCACAAGCAGCCCCGGCACCTCAAGCCCAGACGGCGCCGCCGCCCGCGGCATCATCCGTTCCTGTCGCCGATCCCACCGGCACGCTCGGCTCACTCAAAACCCAGAATGGTCGTGTGACCGGCGGCAGTGTCGCGCCGCAAGCTACACCGCTGCCCGATACGCCCGCCGATTACGGCCTGACGCCGCAGGAACAATATGAACAGGCGTTCGATATTTTGCGCAAAGCTGATTACGCCGGCGCTGAAAAAGCGTTCAAGGGTTTCATCGACAAGAACCCGAAGGATAAGCTCGTTGAGAATGCGAAGTACTGGTACGGCGAAACGCTTTATGTGCAGAGCAAATTTAACGATGCCAGCGTCGCCTTCGCCGACGCCTATCAGCAAAATCCGCAAGGCGCCAAAGCTCCCGACTGCTTGCTGAAGCTCGCCCTCTCGCTCAGCGCCATGAACAAAACGCCTGACGCCTGCACGGCGCTCGGCCAGTTGAAGAGCAAATACCCAGCTGCGCCCGTGAATATTAAATCCCGCGCGACCGAAGAGCGCGCCAAGTTGAAATGCAGCTAAACCCTGCACCGGTAGAACTCGCCGCACCTGAAGCGATCAGCGCCGAACAGTTCGACGCTTGCATGGCGCGCTTTGCGCCCTTTCCATCTCGCGCCGCTGCTATCGCCGTTTCGGGCGGCCCCGACAGCATGGCGCTTGCCTATCTAGCGCGCGGCTGGGCGACGAAACACGGCATTCGCCTCATGGCTTTCATCGTCGACCACAAACTCCGCCCGGAATCGAGCGAGGAAGCGGAGAAAGTTCAGGTCCGGCTTTCGCAGCTCGGCATCATCAGTGAAGTGTTGAGCTGGCAGCATGAAGCTGTCGTTTCCAAGCTGCATGCCACGGCGCGGAAAGCCCGTTACAGGCTGCTTCTCGCCGCATGCCGCCGCCACAAAATCGGCGATCTGCTGTTAGCACACCAACAAGACGATCAGGCCGAAACTGTTTTGATGCGTTTTGCCAAAGGCAGCGGTGTCGATGGTCTTGCGGGCATTCCTGCCGAAAACAAATCAAACGGCGTGCGTCTCCTGCGTCCGCTGCTTTCATTCTCGAAAGATAATCTCGTCGCGACCTGCATCGAGCAGATCATTCCTTACGTCCTCGACCCGAGCAATCGTTCAGAAAAATTTGCGCGCGGACGTTTGCGTCGTGTGATGCCGCTGCTGGAACAGGAAGGCTTTACCATCGAACGCCTCGCCGATCTCGCCTCGCGCGCGCGCGATGCCAAAGACGCGCTCGATCATTTTACATCTCTCCTCCTCCGCGTTGCAGGCAAGCAGGATAATGCTGGCATCGTTCGCCTCAGTCTTGAGCAGCTTCGTTCCTCGCCGCGCGCGATTGCCCTGCGCGCAGTCGCATCCTGTCTGCAAAATATTCATGCCGAAGAATATGCGCCGGTACAAATTTCGCCCGCGT
>DASTLS010000086.1:0-4021 GCA_035714725.1 Alphaproteobacteria bacterium
TAGCGCGCGAGGTTGGATGACGCTTCTGCGGGAGCGATGATGTAATAAACCGGCAACGCATATTTCGTGTGCGGCAAAGTGACTTCGACAACTTCGGCGCCTGCATCGCGCAGCATGTTCGCGCCCTTCTGCCACAGCGCATCCACCTCGGCGTTAATGCCGTCGATGCGATATTCCTTCGGCAAACCAACCTTCATGCCTTTGATCGATTGGCCGAGCGCCGATGTGAAATCGGGCACAGCGACATCGACGGATGTGGAATCCTTCGGATCAAAACCTGACATCGTGCGCAGCATGAGCGCAGCGTCGGATACTGTGCGCGTCATTGGTCCCGCCTGATCGAGCGATGATGCGAAGGCAACGATGCCGAAACGCGAGCAACGGCCATAAGTGGGCTTAATACCGACAATACCGGTGACAGATGCGGGCTGGCGAATAGAACCGCCGGTGTCCGTACCGGTTGCAGCCATCGCGATGCGCGATGCAACTGCGGCGGATGAACCGCTTGAGGAACCACCGGGTACAAGCTTCCTATTGGCTTTTTCGGGGTCTTTGCCCGACCATGGATTGATCGAAGGGCCGAAATGGCTGCTGGTGCCGCCGGAGCCCATCGCAAACTCATCCATATTCACTTTGCCGAGCGTGACGCATCCGGCGTCCGCCAGTTTCTGCGAAACGGTCGACTCGTAAGGTGGTACGAAATTATCGAGGATGTGGCTGGCGGCTGTCGTGCGCACGCCTTTGGTGCAATACAAATCCTTCATCGCAATGGGAATGCCGTCCATGGCGTTCGCTTTGCCGGATGCGTAACGCGCATCGGATTCTTTTGCCTGTGCCAGCGCAAGTTCCGGCGTTTCGGTGATGAAGGCATTCAGGCAGCGCGCTTTTTCAACAGCGGCGATATGCGCCTTCGTCAGTTCCGTCGCGCTGAATTTCTTTGCGGCGAGACCACCAACAGCTTCGGTGATGGAAAGATCGGTGAGCTGCGTCATTATTCGATTACCTTCGGCACGGTGAAAAAATCGGCAGTCTTCGCCGGGGCATTCTTGAGAATATCGTCGGGCTTGCCGCCGTCATTCACGACATCCTGTCGCCAGCGCAGCGCCATATCGTTCACGCTCGAGAGCGGCTCGATGTCTTTGACATCGACTTCATCCAGCTGCGCCACCCAATCGAGGATTTTGTTAAGATCGGAAGCTACCTGCTTTTGCTCATCCTCGGGGATCTTGAGGCGGGCAAGACCCGCGATTTTGGCTACGGTTTTCTGGTCAATCGACATGTTAAACTTCTGGTTTGATGAAACGCCTTATAAAGCTATCATCCGCTATGCCCGTCTGCAACTTATCCGAACTTCCCGGCCTGATTATGAAGGGCCAATGCCTGTTAGGGCTCGACCCCGGCAGCACCGTCATCGGCATCGCTGTATGCGACCCGGGGTTGAAGGTGGCATCGCCCCTCACCTCCATCACCCGCAAGAAATTTACCGATGACGCAGCAGCGCTTATTAAAATCATGCAGGAACGCAATATCGGCGGGCTTGTCGTGGGTCTGCCCAAAAACATGGATGGCAGCGAAGGCGCATCGGCCCAATCGGCGCGCGCCTTTGTCCGCAATCTCCTCGAGCGCGGCAATCTACCCGACCCTAACCTGCCGGTCGCATTCTGGGATGAGCGGCTTTCGTCCGCCGCCATCGAACGTTTCTTGGTTGAAGACGATATGACCAGAAAGCGCCGCGATCAGGTAATCGATAAAGCTGCGGCGGCTTATATATTGCAGGGCGCTTTGGATGCATTAACCAATATGCGCTGAAACTATTAGCGATTTTGACAGGCCTCCGCCGATTTTCTACTGTGCCGGCATATCAAGAACAGGATTTTTAAAATGATTAGCAGCCCAACCTATTGGCTTGAACCCGTCTCTGCGGGGAGCATCGATTACGGCGTAAGAATTTCTGCCGAGAAGCTCCGCGAATTAGAGGGCGCCCCCAACAAACGCAAACGCCTAACCGATGTGAAAAGGGAACTCTTCGCACTCGTTGAAGAATCCGAAGGCGCGCCGAATAGCGATTGCCTGATCGATCAACGCCTCAGCCTGCGCGTTCTTATTGGCAAAGTGCATTTTCAACATGCCGCACTCATGGCCAACAGTTCGAAAAGCACCCCTAAGGACAGAACCAAGACTGCTTTGAGCGATCTGGCTACAGCCGAAGCTTCTTTCGAAGCCGCGCTGCGTCTTAAGCCGGATCATCCTAAAACAATGTTGCGACTGATCCGCGTCCATCTTGCGCGCACGCAAATTGCGCCGAGTGACAAAGCCATCGCGGACTCGCTTAGAAAAGCCCGCGCCGTGCGGAGAGAACTTGATCAGTTTTCCACGCCCCTGGCTGCTTATTGGTCGCAGATTGCTAGAGCCGAGATTGCTTTGCGTCATGGCTTTCTCTCTCCGCAAAAAGCGCCTGAGATGCTGGAAACGGCCCGCCTGGCTTTGCGCGCGGCATCAAAGCTCCGGCCGGATGACGGTTTCGCCGCCCGTCAAGAAATGTGCCAGAACTATTTCCGGCAGCCGACATTGCCTGACAGATGGCCGTCGCGCAGACATGCACAAACGACTTTGCGGCCAACGCGTTAAGCCTCTCTCGACAACGCGCCGTAAAGTTTATAGGCTCCGTGCATGGTCTCCGGAAAACAGCCACATATCCTGAACGCCTCGAGCAATCTGCTCGGCATTTGCTTTGTGCTGGTGACGGGATTGAAGCTCACCCGCATGAGCGCGGATACCTGGGCCGATGAAATCAGCCTTGTCTCAAGCGTGTTTTTGCTCGCGAGCTGCGTTTTGTCTTACATCTCAATCCGCAATGAAAAGCATACGCTGCGTTATGAGAAAGCGGCGGATTACTCGTTCCTCACCGGCATTCTTTTGCTCTTCGCCGCCGTGCTGACTTTCGCGCACGACTTTATCTAGAGCAGTTCCCAAAGCGTTTGCACGAGAGCAACGTCTGCCGGCGGCATCTCGTAATCTTTGAGATCGTTCTTCGCGACCCAGGCAAGCTTCTGCCCTTCTTTGCCTTCGGGTGTGCCGTGCCAGACGCGTACGCCGTAGACCGGCATCAGCAGATGAAATTTTTCATAGGCATGTGAAGCAAACGCCATCGGCAGCATGCAGCCGGTCGAGGTTTCAATGCCGAGTTCCTCGCGCAACTCACGCACCAGCGCATGTTCCGGCGTTTCGCCTTCATGCACCTTGCCGCCCGGAAATTCCCATAGACCCGCCATGACCTTGCCTTCGGGCCGCTGCGCCAGAAGCACGCGATGATCGGCATCGATCAATGCTGCGGCAGCTACCAACAGAAGCGGACGGTTTGGAGCGAGCGGGGGAAGCGTTACGTCGATACAGGCCATGAAGACACACTACATACAGAACTACCTATAAAAAAGCCCGCCATGGGCATGGCGGGCTTTTTCCAACATCGCGTGGATGCGATTACTTGCTCGCGCCGTCCGCTGTCTTGAGCGGATTGCCGTTCGGGTCGAAACGTTCGACCTTGGCTTTGGCTTCGAGGCTCTTGATGAGGTCGGCGGTCATTTCCATGCCGAGTTCGTTGCCGATCTGCTCCTTCACGTCGCTAAGCGGCGCGGGCGCAGACTTGCGCTTATCTTCAACCTTGATGACGTGATAGCCGAACTCGGTCTTGATCGGCTTATCGCTGACATCGCCGGCCTTCATAGCGAAAGCGGCATCAGCAAAAGGCTTAACCATCGCGTCATGCGGGAAGTAGCCGAGATCGCCGCCGTTCTTGGCCGACTGCGTATCTTTCGACTTTTCTTCCGCGAGCTTGGCGAAATCGGCGCCGTCCTTCAGCTGCTTGATGATGTTTTCAGCTTCGTCTTCGGTCGGAACCAGGATGTGGCGCGCACGGACTTCGTCTTCCGGCTTGAACTTCGCGACCATCTGGTCATAGCGTTCCTTGATCTTGGCGTCGGTGATCTTCGGCTGAATGGTCTTGTGCAGATAGACCTCGGCG
>DASTLS010000087.1:0-2682 GCA_035714725.1 Alphaproteobacteria bacterium
ACAACGCACTGCGCGCTTATGCGCATGATCTCGGCCTCGCATTCCAGATCATCGACGATCTGCTCGATGCCGAAGGCACGGAAGCTGAAACCGGCAAATCGGTCGGCCGCGATGCCAAGGCCGGCAAGGCGACTTTCGTGACTGTGTTGGGTGCCGAACGCGCTCGCAATCAGGCGAAACTGCTGTCGGAACAGGCCATCCATCACCTCGGCGTGTTCGATGGCCGCGCCAAGCATCTGGAAGATGTTGCGCGCTTCGTCGTCGATCGCAAAAACTGATTTAGGTTCTTGAATGATCCAGCGCGCGCGTGCGCGTCTGGGTCGTAACCTGCTCACGCTGAGGCAAAGCACCGTCGGTACGCAGCACAAGCGCTTCGGCCTCGCGCCGCACCCAGAGCGTTTTCATGCCATCGTAGACATGCATCCAGGGTCGAATTTGCGTGTCGATTTCCTGCTCAATCGTTTCGTTCGCGGCAGTTACGACAGGCTGGCCCTTGATATGTTTAGGCGCGACAAAATTACGCTGAGCCGTAGCTAAATCCATAATATTGCCAACGACCGGCAATTCGCCCTGGCCACTGACATAAAGCTCCGACGCTTTTATGAAACGGCCCTGGCCCTGGAAATTAGCACCGCGCTCAAGGATATGACTGCCGAGCTCGGCCTGAATTGTATTCCAATCGGCATCGACATGCGCATTGCGCATATCATTCACAAGCCGACGTTCAATGCTATGACCATCGTCCATATTGCTGCGCATCTGAAGAATAGGTCCCACATTTTCCCACAACTTATCGATACGCGCCTCAAGTGGCGGTACTTTCCTTATGTGATGCTTGTGATAGTAATCGGCATAAGCGCCGGCATTGAGCGTATAGCCAATCCCGCCTGGGTTCTGCTGAACGAATTGCAGCAGAAAATCCATCTCCCGGCCTTGCGCTTCGAAGCGCTTGCCATAAACCCGCGCCAGATCGGCGTGATAGCTGGGGCCATACTTGCCCATCAAACTGATAAATTGTCCGCGCGTGATCTGCATGAAGGTGCGCGCGCTGCCGTCTGCGTTCGTGCCGAACTGACTTGCGAGACCACTCGTTTCTGCTGACAGCACCATCATATTGGAGAAACGATCAACGCCGTAAACTCTCACGGCGATATCGATTTTCTCCATCACATCTTTATTGGCGACGATACGGTCGAAATAAGGTTTGGCTTTTCTTTCATCTTCACTGAGCGATGATGCGACAAGCTGCCGTGCATTATCCAGTTTCTCTGCCGCTGTTTCTTGTTGCGGCAAGACCACGAGCTTGTAACTGTCGAGGCCCTTCGTCAGATGCATGTGATGATGTCCATGCGCAGCTGCGGGCGCCAGATCCGATGTCGGCGCCTCTGCACGATCTGAATTATGTAGACCAGCCAAGACAACCGCGCCGGTTACACCGATTGCGGCCCATGTTGCTGCCACAGCCGTCCAATAACCTTTACGGTCGCGACCGGTTACTGCGTTCACAAAATTATTGACCGGAGAAATACGAACAGGCTGACGCGCCACGCGGCTGCGGCGCGGAGGATGAATAACAACCGCCTCTTTCCTTACAGGCGCACGCGGTTCGCGGAAATATTCGGAAGGCGGCGGAGCAACGGCTCGAGCTTTTGGCACAGCCTGTGGACGAGCATCAATGACTGGATATCTACTGCTCACAATAAATCCTCAAAATAATGCCTTTAAAATGAAGTTCTTTTGTACCGTACAAACCTTTTAAATTTCTTATTTTTGCCCCCGGAAAAATACGTAGGATTTTATCTAATTGCGCAGCCGCTTGGTTTTGTGGGGCTTTTTTCGCCAGCTCTATGGGGATTGGAATTATTTATGTTAGCTTCAGACCAGCATTCCGGGCGCATTTGATGAATTTCTCCAAAATCCTGCTGACATCCTGTTTCGCGCTTTTTGCCGTGAGCGCGACTGCTGCTGAGCCATCGCAATCACTGGTGATGAGCGGCGACGCGAAATACACGCCGGGCTTTACGCATTTTGATTACGCCAATGAAGTTGCACCGAAACAGGGCACACTCAAACTCGGAGTCACAGGATCTTTCGACAGTCTCAATCCGTTTGTTGTGCGCGGCCAGCCCGCACTCGGCCTTGCATCCGGCTACATGTCACTCGTTTATGAACCGCTCATGGCACGCAGCTGGGATGAACCCTTCGCGCTTTATGGTCAGATCGCGGAGACAGTTGAGGTTGCGTCGGACCGCTCCAGCATCATCTTCAATCTTAATCCCGCTGCACATTTTTCTGATGGCACGCCCGTGACGGCTGACGATGTTTTGTTCTCATGGCAAACGTTGCGCGATAAAGGACGGCCTAATCACCGCACATATTACAAGAAAGTGGCGAGCGCCGAAAAACTCGGCGACCACCGGGTGAAGTTTACTTTCAAACCAAATGCCAGCGGCAACATCGACCGCGAACTGCCTTTGATCATCGCGTTGATGCCGATTTTGCCGCAGCATGATTGGACAGATCGAGAATTTAATAAGACTACCTTGCACCCACCTATAGGCTCCGGCCCCTACAAAATCACGAAAGTCGATGTCGGTCGTTCCGTCACATATACGCGCGATCCGAATTACTGGGGCAAGGACATCCCGGCACAGAAAGGGCTTTATAACTTCGACAACATCC
>DASTLS010000088.1:0-2323 GCA_035714725.1 Alphaproteobacteria bacterium
GGGCGAAGACGGCAAGATTATCGCCGTAATGCAGCCACACCGCTATTCGCGTTTGTCCTCGCTGTTCGCCGATTTCTGCAAATGCTTCAACGATGCCGATGTCGTGATCGTCTCCGATGTTTACGCTGCTGGTGAGCAGCCTATCGAAGGTGTCAACCGCGATGCTTTGGTCGAAGGCCTGAAGGCTCACGGTCACCGCAATGTGCAGGCTCTCCCTGATCCGAAAGATCTCGCCAAGATGATCGCCGAAATTGCCGCACCGAATGATTATGTCATCTGCCTCGGTGCCGGCACGATCAGCGGCTGGGCTTATGCATTGCCGGGCGAGCTGGAAGCCATCATCGGTAAGGGCGCCAAACGAGCGCAAGGATAAAATGTTGGCCGAGCGGATTTCAAAAACCACGGGGCTTCGCGCCGACGATTTTCCCGATGAGGGTTTACTGGAACGTTTGCCACGGGTACGCGGCAAGCTGACGCCGAATGAGCCGCTTGCTCCCTACACATGGTTTCGCGTCGGCGGCCCTGCCGAGGCCCTCTTTAAGCCCGTCGATGAAGAAGATTTGGCGCATTTCCTCGGCAATTGCCCTGCCGATATTCCCATCACCGTTATCGGCCTCGCCTCCAACCTTCTCGTGCGCGATGGCGGCGTGCCGGGCGTTGTCATCAAACTCGGCCCACAATTCGCGACCATCAAAGTCGCGGGTGCTTTGATTACGGCTGGCGCGGGCGCGGTTGATCTCAACGTCGCGCGCACGGCGCAAGCTTCCGGCATCGCGGGCATGGAATTTCTCTGCGGCATTCCCGGCACGATTGGTGGCGGTTTGCGCATGAATGCCGGCGCCTACAAGCGTGAATTCACCAACATCGTGAAAGAAGCCAAAGTCATCGACCGCGACGGCAAGATCCGCACGCTCTATCACGATCAACTCGGCTTCTCATACCGCCACTCCGACGTTCCTGCCGATACGATTTTCCTCTCGGCTGTTCTGCAGGGCGAAGAAGGCGTGCCGGATGACATTCAGGATCGCATGAATGAAATTCAGAAATCGCGCGCCGCAACGCAACCGATCCGCGAAAAAACCGGTGGCTCGACTTTCGCCAATCCGGAGAACGATCCTGAAAAACGCAAGTCCTGGCAGTTGATCGAGGCAGCAGGTTGCCGTGGCCTCAAAATCGGCAATGCCAAGGTTTCGGAAAAGCACTGCAACTTCCTGATCAACACCGGTCACTCCAACGCCGCCGAGATTGAAAATCTCGGCGAGGAAGTGCGCAAGCGCGTGAAGGCTAAATTCGACGTCGAACTGCGCTGGGAAATCAAGCGCATTGGCATCACCAAAGAAGAACGGGGAGTTTAATGCGCATAGCTGTTATTTGCGGCGGACCATCGGCGGAGCGGGGCATCTCCCTCAATTCCGCGCGTTCGGTGATGGATCATCTCAGCGCTCTCGGCTGGGAGATTGTTCCTTTCTATTGCGACACGCATAAAAATTTCTACAAGCTCTCGCCCTCGCAGCTGTATTCCAACACGCCGTCCGATTTCGATTTCAAGCTGAAGCACACAGCAGAGCCGCTCACGGAACATGGTTTCATTTCCGAATGCAAAAAGGTCGATCTGGTTTTCCCGGCCATTCACGGCGCGTTCGGCGAAGATGGCGAATTGCAGGAACTGCTCGAAAGCAACAAGATACCCTTCGTCGGCTCACCCGCTGCCGCATGCCGTTTGATGTTCAACAAAGCAGGTGCTAACCAGCATATGGCGCGCCACGGCTACAACACCCTGCCGCATTGCCATTTCTCCAATTCCGAAAGCGCAGTACAGATTGAAAAGAAAGCCGCCGATTTCTTCGCCCAGCATCACATCACGAAGGCCGTTGTAAAACCGTCTGCCGGTGGCTCGAGCCTCGGTGTTGCAACAGTCACGAGCGCAACCGAAGCCGCCAAAATGGCGCGCGAGATCTTCGACCAGAACCATGGCGAAGACGCGTTGATCGAACCTTATTGCGAAGGGCAGGAATTTACCGTCCTCGTCGTCGAAGCGCATCAGGGTAAGCCGGTTGCGCTCATCCCGACCGAGATCAGCCTTTCGGGCGGCGACATTTTCAGCTTCCGCCACAAATATTTGCCGACCTGCCATGTCGAATATCATTGCCCGCCGCGTTTTTCGGATGAAGTGATCGGCAACATCCAAAAAGGCGCCGAAGCTTTGTTCAGCTTCTTCGGCATGCGCGATTTCGCGCGCCTCGATGGCTGGCTGTTGAAAGACGGCAGCGTGATTTTCTCCGACTTCAATCCCATCTCGGGCATGGAGCAGAACAGTTTCCTC
>DASTLS010000089.1:0-5904 GCA_035714725.1 Alphaproteobacteria bacterium
CTTTCGGCATCATTAAGTTAAAGTTCGAGACCCTTTCGAGGGGCGTTAACCATAAGGACGAACCGCGCGCTATGTCGCAGGAATACAAACTGCCGAAGGCCAATGTTATGGCCACAATCGATGTCCTGACCACCCAGGACCTCGCCGACGTTTTGTTCCTTCAGGAAGAGACGCGCGCCGCGCTGCCGCCCGAGCAGAAGATGTTCGTGCTGCCGCAGCCTGAATCCTATTTCCGCAACCTTCTCCAGCACGTGAATGGCGTCATGATCGGCATCCGCACGGGCGGCAAGCTGATTGCGCAGATGGCACTTATGGGCCCGCTTTCGATCGAAGAGATGATCGACGGTCAGAAACTGACGCGCAACGAAATTCCGTTCCATCACGCCGGTCCGACTGAAACGGCTGTAATCGCGAAAAGCATGGCCGTGCATCCCGACTGGCGCGGCAATGAACTTTCGCAACATATGTTGGAAGCCGCGATGCGCCTCCCTATGGCACGCGCATCCGACCATATGTTCGCGCAAGTCTCCGTCGATAACGTCCGCAGCTGGGAACTGTTCCTGCGTCATGGCTTCGGCATTGTCGCCGCTGCAATCGATCCGACCGATGACAAGCCGCGCTTTATCCTGCAGCGTCCCGCTTTCGGTTTTGCCCTGCATCACATGCAGACGACGAATGATGTGGCTCCGGCTGCGGATTTCAACGCCATCATGCGCCTTACGCAACGTGAAGCGCTTATCGGCCAGCTCGACAGCAAAGGCGAAGCCTATAAGCTCGCTTTCTATCCGAGTGCAGATCAGGCCGCCGTCTGGAACGACGAGCCAACCGGCACGGAAGATACGACCGCAGCCCAGTAAGCCGCTTACGCCGCTCTGCCCTTCTTTACATATGACGAAAATATCAGGCGCTTGTGGACGCTGTCCCTGAAGCGCGTCAGGCCACGCATCAAACGCCAATAGAGCTTGCCCGCATCAGGATATTTCGCTCGCGCCGCGCGATTGCCGCTTTCCTGCATGCGCGTTTCTTCGATGTAGGATTTGCCGCCGTCATCCTGCGCAGCGATGGGACGCTCGAGGCCGTAGATATCAAGCCCGTTCGCCCAATAGCGATGAATTTCCTTATCGACCGCATGGCCGAAACGCGGCGCGTATTCCAGAAATTTCTCAGCACCTTTGCGCGAGACGACATACGCAATCGCACCCATATGGGCATAGCCGATGCGACCCAATTGCATGCCGGGTAGAAGTTCGCGGCAGGGCGCGAAAATCTCTCCGCGCTTATGCTTCCGGTGCAGAAAGATGAAATCGAAGCGATCCGCCTGTTTCTCAATCGCCTTCATCACATCGGCGAATTCAGGCGAGAAAACCGCATCATCTTCAATGATCGCCGCCATCGGCTCGCCGCTTTCCATCAGGCGTTCCATGGCGCGGCGATGGCTAAGCCAGCATCCGATTTCGTTATCAGTGAGCGGATAAACGGTGATGGCTTTGCGGCGATTGTGATCGACAAGGTTGCGCTCTGTATTCGTCAGCAGCTTGCCATCGGTCGCTTCCAGAATTTCAAAGGGCATGCCGAAGGCGGCAAACTGCGCTTCGATTTTGACGCGACGGTCGGCAGCGCGCACGAGATTTATAACGATGCTTTTCATGAATGTTTCAAAAGCGCGTTGTAGTATTGCAGCCATTGCTGCGTCACGGCTTCGCGGGTGTAGCCCTTGATATAAGCGGCATAGCCCTGCGCCACCAATTGCCGCTTCATATTTTCATCGGCCAGAATGCTTTTCACAGCTTCGGCTATGCCATGGGCATCATCGATCTCGACCAGCAAGCCATCGACGCCGTGCGTAATCGTCGCAGCTGGCCCTGCACTCTTGCATGCAACCAGCGGCGTTCCTGCTGCCCAGGCTTCCAGCGTCACAGTGCCGAATGGCTCGTACCGCGAAGGGAAAACGCAGATATCGGCGGCACGCAACAAAGCTGCACGGTCGGTGCGCCATCCTAAAAAGCGCACACGGTCGATGACACCAAGGGACTTTGCTTGCGCTTCCAACTCACGCCGCAAGGGGCCTTCACCCGCCAACCACACATAACATTCCGGCAATTCCTTCAGCGCGTTCAGAAGCGTATCGAGGCCCTTTTTCGGATGGAGGCGCGAGAGCGCCAGCAAAACAGGCACATCCTTCGGCGTCGACATCATGGTGCGGTCGGCTGGCGGCTGTGCGGTGATATCGGGGAAAGTCGGGATAAAATGCGCGCGCTTCTCGCCCACGCCGTTGCGCACCATATGGGCGACGATATCCTTCGTCACGCCGACAAAATATTTGCAGCGCTTGAAATGGCGCGGGTCGTAATAGCCGCCAAACCAGCCGATAGTCGGAATGTTGGTCGTTGGAATCAGGCTCGCCGCGCGACGCATCCAGCACTGAATAATATCCGGCTGCCAGCGCGCGATGAGAAGGCGCATGAAAAGACGCTGCAGCGGCTTGAATGGAATGGAGAGAACGCCCGGCGCCAGATCGATGCCCGCGCGCCGCAGTTCTTCATAACGCGGCGCTTTTTTGGACATTACGACGCATTGCTTCACGCCCGCCTGATGCAAGCTGAGCATCACGTCGGTGGAATAGGTTTCAGCCCCACCCTGCCCGCGTCCTGCCATGATGTGAAGAATCTTCATGCAGAAGACAGGTATCAGGTCTCGGAATTGAAGCCAAGAATTGAAGCTTGGCCTGCTGTTATGATGTTAGATGTCGGTTATTTACGGGTTTCGCCGCCGGCGAGGCCCTTGTTCAGCTTCTTCGCCGATTGCTCGATGATGGCGGCGAGATCGGGCGGCAGCTTGACGTCCATGACGTTGATATCGCCGGCATTGACGGGGGTGACAACCGCAAAATCGGCATCGGTGCCGGAGAAACCGGCACCCATGGCGCCGCCCATCGCAGCAGCTGCAGGTGCGCCCGCCGGGCGGCGCTGCACATCGGTGATGGCGTATTGATCGCCTTCGTAAAGCGGCGGCAAGCCCGCGCGCATGCTGGCTTTTTCGGACGGCGATACGTCTGGGATCGATGAGGTGGCGCTCTTCGCCATGCCAACACCGGCGCTTGCGCCAGCTTGTTGCTGCGGCGGGGGCGAAGGCTGCTGGCCTTGGCGCGCGGCACCCGTAGGCGCTGGCGTGCGGTGATCGTCATCTTCCTCGACCGGCGGCAATGTCTTCGTGACCGGCACTTCCGGCAGGCTGGCGACGGCAAGCGCGCCAGCTTCCATCGGCGTCTTCGCCAAGGAGGCCGCTTTCACCATCGCGGTAATTTCGTTCATCGGCTTCGTGGCAGCGCCCGCGCCTTCGGCCTTCCAGTCGGGATCCTTGAGGCGCGAGATGAGTTCGTTCATCGCGCGGTCGCGTTGCGCCGTGCTTGAGGTCGTGCCCGGCACCGGCAGGAGGCGTTGTACGCGGATCGCTTTCGGGCGTTCAGGCGCCACATAGAACATATCGCCGCGCGCGATCCAGTCGCCGAAGAACATATGGATTTGGCCTTCACGCTGATCACGAATGTGATCGTAGTCGACGCGTTGGCGCAGCTGGAAGGAGCCGGCCTCGAATTTATCGTAGTATGGATTGTTGACGAGCAGCGCGGACGGCGCATCATGTTTTGCCTGCAAACCCGTGGTTTCCAGCGACCAGAACACGCCGGAGTGCTTGGTGAGGAAGTCCTTCGTATCGGTCGGATCTTCAAGACGACCGAACATCTTGATGTTGCAGTTACCGACGATCGACTTGGCTTCCTGTTTGATGGTCTTTTCCATCGCCGGCAAATCCTGCGAGGCGAACACGAGCGAGAAGCCGAGCGAGCGTGCCTGCGCAGCCATAACGGCCATACCGCGCGCGGTATAGTAACCGACTTCGTCGAACACCGTCATGAAGCTCGACGCCGAACGCGTCTGCTTGCTGCCGATGGCATTTTCCCACGAACCTTCAACCGAATTACCCAGCGTGGCACCCATCATGCCCTTCAAGCTGGCGGCGACGATTTTACCGAGGTTGGCAGCTTCGTCGGATGATTTTTCCAGCGCCGGAATAAGGGTGACAAGAATGCGGCGATTGAGCACGACATCAAGCATATCGACATCTGCCAGCTGCGCCTTGAAGATATAGCCATATTCGTCGGCCAACATCTGCAGCGAGCGGGTAAACTGCATCGAGAGATAGCCGTGCTGCTGACGCGCAACTTGAAGATCGTACATCGGCTGGTCGGGCGATGGCGGACGTTCATTACCTTCATCGTCGAACGCGTTATCGACGAAACCGGGCAGCGTACGGAGATAGCCTTCGAGCGCGTGGGTGATGCGCTCCGGCATGCTCGGGTCACGGGAAAGCCTGATAATAGGCTGCATTTCGATATGGTCACGAACGACACCGATATCGAGCAGAAGACCTTGCTTATCGCGCTTGTACACAAGCGCGGGCATCAGCGCGAACATGAGAGCGACGGCACGCTCTTTCCACATCGCGTTATCGCCGCCGGCTTCTGGCATGAAGCTGGTGATCATGTTGGCGAGATAGGATGACGAACCGTTCGAGAACGGGTTCATGCTGTTGGAGACCGAACCATCGTCCGAGTTGCCGGTCATGTAATTGAGAACGAAGAGATCGTCATCGCGGCCGAAGCGGCGCGCGACGGCATAAAGCGACGCCCACAAATCCGTATCGGCTTTACCGTCGACATACACATAGCCCGAGCCCCAAGCGAGGGCATTGGTCACCATCGCCTTCAGACCTTCGGTCTTACCGGCGCCGGTTGTACCGAGGTAGAGGATGTGGGTGCGGGCATCGTTGTTGGTGAACCAGATTTCCTGGCCGCAATCGGGATTATCTTTATCGTTCGTATTGCCGATATAGAGAATGCCTTCGGCCTTGCCCGAACCTTCTTTGCCGGGAGGCGGATTGCGCGGATCGGGGATGTTGGCGTAGCGCGGCAGCTTGAACGGCAGATGGAAGGGACGGCCATAAGCCCATTTGAAAAACAACCAGCCGAAGAAAGCGATGATGTCGGTAACGTTGGTGGCCATCGGAACCGGGAAAGCCATCAGGAGCGCCAAGGCACCTGCCGTCACAGCCATCGGCTGTGGCTTGTCCATATACTCGGCAATTCTCTGGGAGACCGGGCGCACATCGCGCACCAGCCTTCGGAAAGGGGTCGAGTATTTAGGGAGGGCAATAGGCACGGGGCTAAAATCCTCTTAGGACTACGCGGCTTTCAATATATGGGGCCGCGGCGTGAATTTTACACCTTTTCCGCCTTAAAGTCTCGGCCCGGGATGCTTAGTTTTTCGTTAAATAGGGCCAGAAAACAGGCCCCAAATCGCTTATCTGGGCGGCTTCAGCACTTCATCGGCCGGAAGCGGGATGCCTGAAGGCACATCTTCAGGGTCAGCGGCGGGCGGCGCCTGAAGAGGCGCTGCTGGCGGTATGGATGGCAAGGGCGTTGGTTGCTGCTGGATTGGGGTGGAAGATTGTGAGGCCATAATGCGCGAGGTCAGCATATGGACGTAAAGATCCCAGGCGCCCCAACACAAAACGAAAGCTACGACAGCGATGGCGATGATCTTGACGATCAGCCATGTTTTCGGGCGACGATAGCTCATCAAAACTTTGTGAACGGCAGCGAGCGCTTCTTCGGCGTCTTCACGGTTCGAGAAATGCACGAACGGATAGAACTCGCCTTTCGGCGAAGTGATGCCCAATTCCCAATCGCCTTCGTCGCCTTGCAGCGCGAGCGTGAAGCTATGATTGCGCTCGAGATCGAAACGCCAGACGAGGGCCGGATGGGCGCGATGAAACGCAGCCACCAGATTGGGGCCGACCAGTTTGATCTCGATGGGTTTGCTCGGGAAGAACGACATAGGACCTTAG
>DASTLS010000090.1:0-2908 GCA_035714725.1 Alphaproteobacteria bacterium
TTACTTTGCCGGCCATGCGCTTGGGACTAATGCCGGCATCGAATAAGGCTTCGGAGGCGTAGATGTTGCCGACGCCGACCACCAGCCGTTGATCGAGTAGTGCAGCTTTGATCGTCGTTTTCTTGTTCTTGAATTTCTTCGCAAGAAATTCCGAGGTCAGCCCACCATCCAGCGGCTCGGCGCCGAGATGCTTAATGAGCTTATGCTTTTCGATATCGCGCGTCGGCACCAGATCGCAAAGCCCGAAGCGCCGCGGATCGTTGAACGTCACATGCGCGCCGTTACTGAAATGGAAAACCAGATGATCGTGCTTGCCGGGCTTCGTCTCTTCTTTCAAAACGACCATCCGGCCCGACATGCCGAGATGCATGAGGAGCGTATCTCCGCCATCGAGATCGATGAGGATGTATTTGGCGCGGCGACGAATGGCACGCACGCGCTTGCCCTTGATGCGGGAGACCAGATTTTTCGGCAGCGGAAAACGTAGGTCGGCCCGGTGCGCATCGGCACTCACAATCGTGGCGCCCAAAAGGGCTTTGGAAAGCCCACGGCAGACGGTTTCAACTTCAGGTAGTTCTGGCATAGGCCCCTGTCCTTATAGGATGGCGCAGGATAGACTAGAGCCATGGCTCAGGCGAAGCGCAAAACCGCAGATCAAAACCCCGAATCCGAATGGTTCGGCTTCCGCCGCGTGCGCCCGGAAGATAAAGCTAGCCTTGTGGGTGATGTGTTCGCGTCCGTCGCCGGCAATTATGACCTGATGAACGATCTTATGTCGGGCGGCCTGCACAGGCTCTGGAAAGACAGGCTCGTCAGCCTCATGGACCCGAAGCCGGGTCAGGTGATCCTCGATGTCGCGGGCGGCACCGGCGATATCGCGCTGCGATGCTATCGTCGCACGGAAGGCAAAGCGCGAATAACAGTATGCGATATCAATCCTGCGATGCTGAAAGCGGGCAAAGCCAAAGTCATCGATCACGGCGTTCTCTCCGGCATCGATTGGATTACCGGCAATGCCGAAGAACTCCCCCTCGCCTCGCGTAGCGTTGATACCTATTGCATCGGCTTTGGATTGCGCAACGTCACACATATCGACAAGGCACTTGCTGAAACTGCGCGCGTTTTGAAACCGGGCGGGCGTTTCTTCTGCCTTGAGTTCAGCCCCGGCGTGCGTCGCGAGATCAAGCCGCTTTATGACCGTTATTGTTTGGATGTGCTGCCGCGCATCGGCCAGTTCGTTGCCAAGGATGCCGGCGCCTATCGCTACCTTGCAGAAAGCATCATGAAATTCCCGCCCCAGGCCGAACTTGCCAAACGTATGGAAAAAGCCGGTCTTTCGCAGGCCAAATGGTTAAATCTGACCGGCGGCATCGCGGTTATTCATCAGGGCTGGCGGCTTTAACTATAAACGCGAAAGTATTTTTCGCGCGTCCCGCCATGCTATCAACGATCCATATTTTAAGCATTTTACAAAACTGAAAGCATACCGAGGCGACCCATGTCGGCACGAAAAAGACTCAAAGCTGCGAAGAAACAAAAACTCGAAGCGAATGCCTATGCAGCTTTAAAAGAAGAAGCTGCGAAGGCTCAAGCCGCCGCTGCTACACCTGTTAAGCGCCCCACTCTCAGTGGAACCGACAAAATGTTGTGGGATACCGCTGTCGCAGGTTTGAACGATGAAACGCGGAAGCTTTTGTTGGGCGGCGCAAACGCCGATATTTATGATGAAAACGGTACACCGCTTGTAGGTGAGGTTGCATCACACGGGTATTTTGGAACGGCTTTAAGCTTGGTTGAGCTGGGTGCTGACGTCAACGCACAGGATGCCGAAGGCAATACGCCGATCATGCGAGCAATCATGAGCACCTACCCCGCCGTTACGAGTGGCCTATGGGAACGAGGCGCTGATCTTGATATCCGCAATCATCAAGGCGTGTCTGCCCGTACATTGTTGGCGTCAGATCATCACAATTCCATGATCATGCTTTATAAGGACATCGTAGATGCAGAAGATAGGGGCCGTGGCGGCGTGCTTCGCGAACGCCTACCCCGTTCGTGGACTTGGACCTCAAAAGCCCCGGCTGCCCTCAGAAACCGCGCCGAACCCGCTTAAAGTATAAGAAATGTGGGGTTTTTGGGCGTTAAAAACCTTGCCATACAGGGCCTAAACCGCTATTTAAGCCGCTTCCGCGATCGGGCCATTGGACATGCCTGACCGGCCAATAACTAACCAAGGATATGAAAATGCCCAAACAAAAGACCCATAGCGGGTCCAAAAAGCGCTTTCGCGTCACCGGTTCCGGTAAAGTGAAAGCAGGCGCAGCCGGCAAACGCCATGGCATGCGCAAACGCTCCCAGAAAATGAAACGTGAAGCCCGTGCAGGATTGATCCTGTTCAAGGCTGATGGCGAGAACATCGTTAAGTTCTTCCTGAAACAGCACTAAGGAGACACCCACATGGCACGCGTCAAACGGGGCGTCACCACTCACGCCCGTCACCAAGAAATCGTCCAGCTCGCGAAGGGTTATCGCGGCCGGGCTTCCACTAACTTCCGCGTCGCGATCGAAAAGGTCGAAAAGGCCCTCCGCTACGCTTACCGCGACCGTCGCGCCCGCAAGGGTGAGTTCCGCGCTCTTTGGATCCAGCGTATCAACGCCGGCGTCCGCGAGCACGGCCTGACCTACGCCCGTTTCATCAACGGCTTGAAGCGCGCAGGTATCGAGCTTGACCGCAAGCAGCTCTCCGAGCTGGCAGCAACCGAACCGGCAGCGTTTAAAGCGCTGGTCGAAAAAGCTCAGTCGGCGCTGAAATAACCGCTTTTTAAAAGCGTAAGAGTTCAACGGCCCGCCTGGGATAACTAGGCGGGCCGTTTGCTTTTGCGGCAGAGAATGATAGCTTAACACGCAG
>DASTLS010000091.1:0-9572 GCA_035714725.1 Alphaproteobacteria bacterium
ATGAAGCATGCACTGTTGGCATTGCCGACCGGCTGATCAAGACCATTGCGCCGAAATGGCTGCGGATTTCAGGCTATTGGTATCCGCGCGGCGGCATGCCGATTGATGTCTTTTTCCAGAAAGGCAAGCTGCCAGCAGACGTGCATGTGCCGGAAACCGGCGTGGCACCCTACCGGGGACGCGGCTAGCTCTTATTAGGGCCATATTATAAGGGGTTTTACCCCTTGTTTAGGATTGCAACGTTACTATCTAATTATGGTAGCCTGACCCATCGGTCAGCGTCCTGGGAGGTTCCATTAATGCTCTCACGCAATCTTGAACGTACTTTGCATCGCGCCTTGGCTCTCGCCAACGAACGCCAGCACGAATACTCGACCTTAGAACATCTGCTTTTGGCCCTGACGGAAGATCAGGATGCCGTCGCGGTTATGCGCGCCTGCAACGTCAATATCGACAAGCTCCGCGCCGAACTGATTACTTATCTTGATGAAGAGCTCACTGGTCTTTCGGTCAAGAGCGAAGCGGAAGACGCCAAGCCAACTGCCGGCTTCCAGCGCGTACTTCAGCGCGCCGTTATCCATGTTCAATCCTCCGGCCGTGAAGAAGTGACGGGTGCTAACGTCCTCGTCTCCCTCTTCTCCGAACGCGAAAGCCATGCAGTCTATTATCTGCAAGGCCACGACATGACGCGCTTCGATGCCGTCAATTACATCTCGCATGGCATCACTAAGGCTAAATCAGGTGCTGGCGCAGGTGCGGGTGCCGAAGAAGATATTGAAGGTCGTAGTGGCGCGAAGAAGGGCCAAGATGCCCTCGATGCCTATTGCGTCAATCTCAACATCAAGGCGATGGAAGGTAAAATCGATCCGCTGATCGGTCGTAGCGCCGAAGTTGATCGCACCATTCAAGTGCTGTGCCGTCGCCAGAAGAACAATCCGCTGTATGTCGGTGAATCCGGCGTCGGTAAAACCGCAATCGCTGAAGGCCTTGCTCGCCGTATCGTAAAGGGCGAAGTGCCCGAGGTGCTGCAGAATGCAGTGATCTATGCGCTTGATATGGGCTTGCTACTTGCCGGTACGCGTTATCGCGGCGATTTCGAAGAACGCCTGAAAAACGTTCTCGCGGAATTGCGCACAATCCCGGGCGCCGTTCTCTTCATCGATGAAATCCACACCGTTATCGGTGCGGGCGCCACATCCGGCGGCTCGATGGATGCCAGCAATTTGCTGAAGCCTGCTTTGGCGAATGGCTCGCTGCGTTGCGTCGGCTCGACCACTTACAAAGAGTATCGCAACTACTTCGAGAAGGACCGTGCGCTCGTTCGCCGCTTCCAGAAGATCGATGTAAATGAACCGTCGATCGATGATGCGGTGAAGATCCTTGCTGGCCTCAAGCCCTATTACGAAGAGCATCATAAGGTGAAATTCACCGATGAGGCTATTCGCGCAGCTGTTGAGCTTTCGGCACGCTATATCGGCGACCGCAAGCTGCCAGATAAAGCCATCGATGTGATCGATGAAGCCGGCGCTTCGCAAATGCTGCTTGCCGCCGATAAGCGGAAAGAACTGATCGATATTGGCGATATCGAAGGTATCGTCGCCAAGATCGCGCGCATTCCGGCGAAGAGCATCAACCATGACGACCGTGAGACTTTGCGCAATCTTGAGCGTGATCTCAAAGCGATGGTCTATGGGCAGAACACGGCCATTCAGGCGCTCGTTGCCGCGATCAAGCTGGCACGTGCAGGCCTGCGCGAGCCGGAAAAACCCATCGGCAGCTATCTGTTCTCAGGCCCCACGGGCGTCGGCAAAACCGAAGTCGCCAAACAATTGGCGATGAGCCTCGGCATCGAGCTGAAGCGTTTCGATATGTCCGAATATATGGAACGCCACAGCGTGTCGCGTCTCATCGGCGCGCCTCCGGGCTATGTCGGGTTCGAACAAGGTGGCTTGCTCACCGATGCCGTCGATCAGCATCCGCATTGCGTGTTGTTGCTCGATGAAATCGAGAAGGCGCATATCGATCTCTACAATATCCTTCTGCAGGTCATGGATCACGGCAAGCTGACGGACCATAACGGCAAGATCGTCGATTTCCGCAACGTCATCCTCATCATGACGACGAATGCGGGTGCTGCCGATCTCGCGAAAGCCGCTATCGGCTTCGAGCGCGGTCAACGCGAAGGCGAGGATACCGAAGCGATTAATAGAATGTTCACGCCGGAATTCCGCAATCGTCTGGATGCGATCATTCCGTTCAATGCGCTGACGCCGGAAGTCATCGACCGTGTCGTCGACAAGTTCGTGTTGCAGTTGGAAGGCCAGTTGGCCGACCGCGGCGTCACAATCGAATTGTCAAAGGAAGCCAAGACGTGGCTCGGCAAAAAAGGTTACGATCCGTCTTTCGGCGCCCGTCCGCTTGGCCGCATCATTCAGGAGCACCTTAAGAAGCCGCTCGCCGAAGAGTTGTTGTTCGGCGATCTGCAAAAAGGTGGCGTGGTCATGGTCGGTTACGACAAGGACGGCGAGAAGCTCACCTTCAAGGTCGAGCCATCTCCACCTTCGCCGAAATCCAGCGACGATAAAAAGACGTCTGAATACGTCGAGCGGTAAGCTCAAAAAGGCCCTGCGGGAAGAGTTAAAACCCTAGGGCCTATGAGCTACCCTTTTTTCGTTTAACAAACTCTTGAAATCACATGTAAGTATATGAAATTAAACGACTTTATCGTCGGTTAATTTTTGTTAGATATACTTACCATAGTAGTTTTTTGAGAAGATATTTAAGGGAATACACATGGCCAGGATCACTTCACATATTGAAGCGTCCGGTCCGTCCGGGGAAAAGAAAAATGGCGGTTGGTCGAACGGCGGCTCCACAGGTGGGTTGCCAGAGCCAATTGATGATGATGAGGGCCGCTCGGCCTATATCCGCCCCGTACGTGCCATGGATGCACAAAGCCGCCACAGCCGGAAGGCTCCGCGGCGCAAGCCGTTGCGCTTCTAAGCGAGTGTAACCTTCACCTGCGCTTGTCAGGCAAGCTGGCGCATGCAAAATTGAAACATCCTTTTCTCTTAACGGATGTTTTCCCATGCCAAGCGTCGCTGATAACCTCAAAGCCCTGAACCTCACGCTGCCCACGCCGGCGGCTCCTGTTGCTGCCTATGTGCCCTACGTCATCAGCGGAAAGACGGTTTACATTTCGGGTCAGCTGCCTTTGGAAAACGGCCAGGTGAAAATCACCGGTCGCCTCGGCGAAAGCGTTGAGATTGCCCAAGGACAGGAAGCAGCGAAACTTTGCGCGCTCAACATTCTCGCCCATCTCGAGAAAGCATGCGGCGGCGATTGGACCAAGGTCGAGCGTTGCGTGAAGCTCGGCGGCTTTATCTCCTCTACCGATAAATTTTACGATCAGCCGCAGGTAATGAACGGCGCATCGGAACTCATGGAAAAAGTTTTCGGTGAAGCCGGCAAACATGCGCGCTTTGCCGTCGGCGTCGGCAGTCTGCCGAAAAATGCCGCTGTCGAAGTCGATGCGATTTTCTCCCTGAAATAATTTAGGCAATGAAACTCGGTCTGCCTTCTGTTCTTTTACTGCCGCTGCTTGCGGCTGCACCTGCATGGGCGCAGACAGACGGCACGTTGCATATCCTGCGTCCGATTATTCGCTCTGAGCAGGAACGGCCGGAGCTTTGCCTCGAATTCGATCACAATCTCGAAAGCGATATCGGCAAAGTTCAAAGCAGCGTGAAGTTGGAAGCCGATGGCAAGAGTGTCAACCTCGCGCCGCAGAATATCAGTGTGGCCGCAACCATGCTGTGTATTTCATCACTTGATTACCGGCGTGAATATCGCCTGATCGCGACGGGTCTGCGTGGCGAAGCCGGTGAAAAACAGACTGAAAACTATCGCTTTTCTTTCACAGTGCCCGACAAGCATCCAATACTGTCTTTTGCTGCCGAGCAAAGCAAAGACGGCATGACCGTCTGGCACGATAATGATCCGCTTCTGCGCAGCGTGAATGTCTCGCACGCGAAGATCGAGCTTTATCGCATCACAGATCCTGCCCATATCGCAGAAGCCTGGCGGCAACGCTCACAGATCATGCTGGCGCCTTCCGAAAGCGCGTATTTCGCACGGCATAACGGCCAGCTGCTGTGGCAAAGCGATATCGTTCTCGATGACGCGTCCAACAAAACGCTTGAACAAAAACTGCCGCTGCATGCAGCGCTGAACGGCAATGTAACGCCCGGCCTTTATTTCGTCGTCGTCAGCGCGCCGGCATCAAAGAAAGAAACGCCGGATAATGAATTGGCGCCGCTCGCGGCCAGCTGGCTGCTGCGCTCCGATCTCGATATTCGCGGGCTGCGCGGTGCCGACCGTTTCTTCGCGCTCACCGATCAAGGTTCGACGTCCACGCCACTAAAAGATGTGCATGTCGTGCTTGAAGACGCCAACCAGCAAAGCCTTGCGGAAGGTAAGAGCGATGCGGACGGCGTAACCGTGCTCGTGCCGGAAGCGGCGAAAATGAGTGACGGCATCACTTTGTTTGGCACAACGCCGGCGGGTGATATCGCCTTTGCAGACCTTTCGCAACGAAGCGGTGTGGCGCTTACCGTTCCTGGATTACAGGCTGCCGTCAGCACCGATAAAAGTTTTTATCATCCCGGCGGCACGGCGGAATTAGTCCTGACCGCACGCGACATTCACAACAAAGACGCGATACCGGCAAACACGCACCTTTCATTGCTGCGCCCGGATCGCAGTTTGTATAGCGATATGCCGGTCGGCAAAAATCAGAATGGTGCGGCGCAAGTTCATATGCCGGTTCCTGTCGGCAATGGCCTCTGGATTTTGTCGTGGCAACGCGCAGACGGCACCACGCTTGCCGAAGGCAATCTCCGCATTACATCCAACGAAGATGCGCCGAAGCTTGAGATGTCATCCGACCGGCCAATGCTGGCGACAGACGGCGGGATTGATCTCACGCTTAAAAGCACGACAAAAGATGGCAAAGCCGCACCTTACGTCGCAGGGCATCTGACACTTGATTGGTCAGCACCCGATCATATTTTTCCGGGCTGGGACGGTTATCATTTCGGCAATGGCGGGAAAGATAGCGATACTGCGCCGGTTACGCTCGCGGCCTTTGTGACGGATGATAAGGGCGCAGCGCAGCTCCATATCAACTTGCCGCAACCACCCGGCAATGATCCGATGCGTGCAGCCCTTCTGAACGCGGTGACGGATCCTGCTGCCGGTGTTGCCGATCCTGTGCCGCTCAAGCTTCCATTGCGGCCAAAAGATTTTATCATCGGCGTGAAACCTGCCGCAACCGACGGCAAGTTCCTTGAGAACAGCGTGGCGCATTTCGATGTCATCGCCCTCGATAGCGAAGGCAAGCGCCGCGCAATGGATGGCCTTAGCTACCGCATCTATGAAGAAGGCCGCAGCTTTGACTGGTATCAGGCAGACGGCAAATGGGACTACAAGCCGCAACCTCAGCAACGACGCATTGCAGGTGGTGCGCTGAATATTAAATCGGATGATCCCGCATCAATCGATTGGCGCGGCGCTGCTGGCACATACCATATCGATATCACGGATAGCAGCGGCAATGTTCTGGCACGCACCAATTTCAGCGCCGGCTGGGGCGATACGGCGCTATCAGGATCATCTTCGGCTCCACTGCCACTTACAGCTTCTGCATCGACACTCAAGCTGGGCGATACCGCTAAAGTGCGCTTCAAGCTTGATCAACCCACAATGATCACAGCTGTGATCGCCGACGATCATATTCGTAAAGTCATCCATCAAATGCGCGAAGCGGGCGATAACGATATCGCGGTCACGCCGGAAAGCGATTGGGGCGGCGCAGTCAAAGTCACTATCGATACCGGATCGGCTTCCGGCCAAATCACATTGCCGCTTTCAATTCCGCAAGCGAAACTGGAAACACTGCAAGCACCGAACGCATTGCCGCCGCTGGATATCTCGACCGCGACCTTACCCGCACTAAAATCCGGCGATCAGGCGCAACTATCCGTCGCGATTACGAATAACAGCGCATCAGGCCAATATCATTATGCCTTCACCGCACCTGCGGACTTAAAAATTGCCGGTACGCTGAATGGAAATATCAATCTGAATGCGGGCCAGACACGCACGTTGGACATCAATCTCAACCCGCTACAGCCGGGCGTAAAAGATCTGAAGGTCGAAATTTCGGGGCCGCGCAATCTCAAAATCTCTCACAGCTGGCCGATCGCCATTTCCGTGACAACAGACGGTTTCGACGATGCTCCGGAGATAACGATCAAGTCTCAACAATCATGGCCGGATGCGAAAAACGCTAAGGCAGATTCTTATGCCTTCATAGCGCCGCGCCCGCTTTACGATGCACCGCAAATTCTTGCGGCACTTCTGCAAGATCATGCATTTACGACACGCGAAATCGCTGAAGAAATGACAGTCCTTCGCCTCTGGCATGATGTGATCGTGCAATCCGATCTGTTGCCAGAGCAAAATCTCGCGCTGCGCCAGAAGAATCTCGCCTTGCGTCTTGTCGCACGACAGAAAGAAGACGGCGGCTTTCCTGCTATGCCGGGCGGCGAAACGGATACGATCAGCACAACGGCGGCCGTCGCCGCTTTGAGTGCCGCCGATCAAAGCGTAGTCAAACCTGCTTTCGATGCAGCTACCAACTGGGTGAAACGCAAGCTCGATAATAATTGGTTTGAAGAAACGGAGCGTGCCGAACGTGCAGCAGCTTATGCGGCAATGGCGGAAGCCGGACGGCTTGATAATGCCAGCTTGCATCATTTCTCCGACACGAGTGCCGGCAAAAATCTGCCGGCGCTTGCCGCAGCGCAGATCGCATACGCTTTCTCGCGCATCAACGATATGGATAAAGCCGGCTACTGGCTGAGTGAAACGCATATCACGCGCACCTCGCCCGATCTTGATCCTGCGCTTTTGCCTTTGCTTGCCGAAAACCAGGCCTTCAATGCCGATGATCTTCTGGCCGCGCTCGGAAAAATTGGCGGCAAGAAGGCCTCTGCCGATACTGCGGCAACTTTCCTTCGCGCAATGTGGGATTTTCAGATGCATGCCGGTGTCTGGCACGCAGCGATCGGCAATGGCGAGCAAAACCTGCATGGTGTTTTTGCGGTGCATGCACCTGTCACGGTGCACAATGCCGCCAATAGCGATCTTTATCTGACTGAAGCGCACCCCGTAAAACTCTCAACGCATGATGACAGTCTCTCGCGCCATATTTACCGCATGAGTGGCAGCGAGCTTCAATCGGGTGAGGCGCTCAATTTCGGTGAGACCTATTTGGTAGTGGATGAAGGCTCATGGAACGAGGATGGCATCAGCGTCGTACGCGATGTCGCATCGCCCGCACTCACACCCGTCAGCTGCACGCTGAGCAACGACCTCGATGCCGGTGAGCAATTGGGATGGATTAAGTCGCTTGGACTTATTAAGCCGACAGCATGCGAAAAAGCCGGTGCCGGCATCGATGCGCTGCTGCCTGAGAAAACGGGTGAAGCGCAATCCTGGCGCATCGCCTATCTCGCGAAGGCCGAATGGCATGGGCACTTCACGATTGCGCCGGTGCGTATTCGTGCGCTCGCGGGCCGCCGCCAGACCCGTCAGGGATCCGGCGATCAGCTTCGCGTTCAGTAAATTTTAGTGGAGGACTTCGATCGAGGTGGCTTCGCGGCCCTTCGATGCCGTTTGCACTTTCATGCGGACCTTCTGACCCGATTCCAGATGCTGTAATCCCGCATTTTGCACGATGGTGCGATGGACGAAGATATCGCGATCACCGTCATCCGGTGTAACGAAGCCAAAGCCTTTGTCCGGCTTGAACCATTTCACAGTGCCCGTCAGTTCCTCTTCCGGCCCCGTCGGCGCCGGACGGCTTGTGGTGGAGCGCGGCACGTCACTCATGCCGAGAACTTGCACGATGCTGGCAACCTGGCGGCCCTTAGGACCATCGGTGATTTGCACGATAAGCTTGGTGCCTTCCGGAACATCGCGCATGCCGGCGCGGCTTACGACGGAAGAATGCATAAAGGCATCAGAGGTGCCATCGGCAGGCGCTACGAAACCGAAGCCCTTTGTAAGATTGAACCATTTGACCACAGCTTCGGTCTGAAAGCCTTGATCATGAGAAGAAAAAGAATCGAATGAGGACACGGCGTTACCCTTTTTTAGTTCACACAAATGCGCGGGGTTTAGTCCTGCGCCCTTACACGACATATGGTCATTCAGGTGTCAAAATTCCATGTCTTTGGCTCAACTGACCACAGACCCACCAAACTCACCAACACAGGGAAAATGCAGGGAAAAATACCGGCGTGCACACTCAAAAAACCATCCAATTAAGACAAAATTAGGGCAAATCCCTCTTCCACTGCCTTCAGACTTTGTTAGCCAAAAAGCTCTACAATTTATGGTGGAGAATTAGCTGACAACGGAGCTCGTTTCGCCATGAAGCCCGTGGCCAAATCCCTGTTTTATTTCACGCGCTGCGCGGCGATCGCGCTGGTGGCGGGGATGTGCACGCAATCGCTGCCTGCACGCGCAGATGATGATCCATTTTCGATGGACAGCGTTCAATGGATGTCCTTCGATCGGTATAAAGATTCCATAAAGCATGGTGGCAGTTATGAGCCCGTTCCGGTTGTAAAACCCGAAACGCCTTACGCGAATACGGACGCCGACGACGCGCATTATCTCGACGGCTCGACCGACAAGAAAACATCGACGCCCGCCATTGCTTCGCCGATGCGCCCCGTTAATCCGCCTGTCATGCCGGGCATGAACAAGGGCTTCGATGTGCAGGTCGGCACAACTGAAGATGACCGCCCGCCGGTTGCACAAATCGCGCATATCGATACTGATCCCACTGTGCAAATGCAGAAGAACTGGGAGACCACGAAAGAAGCAATGCGCCGTCTCGCCAGCAAAAAAGGCAGCGATGATCCGCTCGATGTTCGCATGAGTTTCCTGCCCAGCACCTCGATCAAACCGATCCCTGATCCTGCAACGCCGCACAGCACGGAAAACAAGAACGTGAACGCAGCCATGTCGGTCGCAGCCGTGAAGAAACAAGATCCGAACGCAGCCGATTACGCGAAATGGAGCGCCGAGCTTGATGCCTACAAGAAGCGCCAGCTGGCCGCTATCCAAAGCGACCGCGAGACGCTGGCTGCGCTGCAGGCTGCGATCTCACAATTGGGTTTGCAGAAGCAGCTGGACTTCATGCCGGGCTCCGGCAACCTGAGCCAGCAAGCCGATTATGCGGCCCCTGCGGGCGTGGATACGCCGGCACCATCCATTACCGCGCTAGGCAAAAACTAGCCGGATCCGAATTACTCGATCTTAGGTATGCAATTAGGATGCCAAAATTCATTTTGGCAATAATCCGTTAACTTCCTGCGCCTACCATCGAAGGATGGTACTGACGCAACGCCTCGATCTCAGACAAAGCCAAAGCCTCGTAATGACGCCGCAATTGCAGCAGGCGATCAAGCTGCTGCAGATGTCGAACCAGGAGCTTG
>DASTLS010000092.1:0-8718 GCA_035714725.1 Alphaproteobacteria bacterium
GATGAAAACCGGGACCGAGGCTTGATACATGGAAAGCGACATGGGGAAATCTCCAGATAGGGTAGGGTGAAAGCTTATATGGGCCGTCACAGGTAATAAAAAAGCCCCCTTTCGGGGGCTTTTTCAAAGCTGTTGTTTAGCGATGCTTCTTGGTGGCTTTCGCGGCTTTCTTCGGTGCCGGCTTCAACTTCAAGATATTCTTCTTGATGTCGACGATTTCAGGGCGATCGCCATGCTTCTTGAGGTCTTCGTTGGCCATCGCCAGAGCTTCGTCATACTTCTTCTGGTCGACGACGCAGCGGATGGTGGCTTCGGCGAAGATCACGCTGTCCGGATTCTGCTGCCAGCCCTGCTGGTAGATCGGGAAAGCGTTTTCCGGCTGGTTCAGCTGGCGATAGGCATGGCCTGCAGCTTCCAGAACATAATCCGGCTGATCGCCTGACGGCAGCGACTTGTAGAGATCAACAACATGCTGATCCTGGCCGCCCTGCCAATCCAGCACGGCGAGGTAATCGCGCGTGACCGAAACATCGTCCGGATGCTTGGTGTGCAAATCGGCGAGGATCGTGATCGCGTCGGGATAGTTCTTGCCGCGCGCCAATTCGACCGCTTTCTGGTCGTCACGCTTGGTGATGGTTTGCTCGATATCCTGGCGGGCCGCAATCAACGGGCCTTGGCCGGGGTGGTTTCCGAGATAAGTATTGTCCTTGGCAAGAGCGCCTTCCAGGTCGCCGCCATCGGCCATGGAGCGAACTTCGCCTTCCATGAACAGGGCGCTATCCGGATATTTCTTGACGCCGGCGCGATAAACGATGAGGGCCTTATCGCTCTTGCCGATCTTGCGGTAAGAATGGCCGGCAGCCGCCAAAACATAGTCCGGCTGCAGGGAGAGGGACGGCAAGGTCTCGAACGCGCTGACGGCTTCTTCGTCGCGGCCGGCCCAGCTCAGGACAGTTGCGTAATCGCGCGTAACGCCTTGGTCGCTTGGATTCTTTTCATGCAAGCTGCTGAGAGTTTGCAGCGCTTCGTCATACTGGCCCTGACGCGCCAGCTCGACAGCGATGTCCTGCTGCGAAGAGGGGGTATGGCTGATGGAAGAGAACATCATCTTGATGCGGTCCATCAGGGTGGGAGCGGGAATGGGATGCTCGGCATCCTGTTGAGCCCAGGCATGGGATAATCCGGCCGGGCTGATGGCCAAAAGGCTCAGGCTAAATGCGGTAATCAAGAGAGGCTTTTTCATATCTTTTTCCTTTGCAGGGGCCGGTAAATGACCGAATTTCCAAACAAAAACGTCAGGGGTGATTCAGTAGTTTTTTTATGGTGTTAAATCAAGGCTTATAAAGGGCATTTACCAAACTTAGGCATTAAGCATGATGAGGCTAAATTCGCCTTTCTTATTGGATTGCAATGACTTAGATTTAAGCTCACTCCTTACGTAAACTTTATGAACGTGGAAAGAGGGCAACAGATGTCGGAATCCTTCAAAAAATGGATGAGCCTGCGGGCCAAAATCGGCGGCCTTTTCAAGCTCGCCAGCGCTGCCGTTTCGAGCGTCATTCTGGTTTATGAAGTTCTCTCCGGCCTGCATTGGCTTTCAACGCGCGAATTTTTTCATAACAAAACATGCCGCGCCATCGATCTTATTTTCAGCTCCGACACATGCACGACGGGGTTCACCGCGAGCGTGCCGATGGTCAATCAAGTGATGGATGCGATTCTGAAATCGGACGTATTTTTCGGCGCACTGGTTTTGATCGGAATTTTTGCGCTCTGCGGATCGCTTTTCATCCAGCGCGAAAGATAAGTTCGCGCACTTCAATTGTTACCTCAAAAAGGCAATGTAACCCGCTTTTTTATCGCGTTTTTTAGCGCATAAAAATTCAACGTGGTTGCAGTTGCTTGCGCGCGATCGCAACAAAATAATTTTCGTTTTCAAACTAATCTGATTTTGCTTTCTCCGCGTCTCCATTTTTTGCGGAGAATTTATGCGCGCGCAGGCCCGATCTTAAGAACGCATTAAACGTAACTCGCTAGAGTGATCACAGAGCCGATTCACGAAAATTTTTTCGCCGATCTGTTTTTTCCAAAGCGTCGATTTCCGAGACATTCATTTTAGGGAGGCTTCTATGCCTTGCTCTGGTATTGTGTCTACGCGCGCCCAAACTTTGATTTTTCGTTCTGTTCTTACTGCTGTTCTTTGCCGCTCTTTAGCGCAACCGGCCGATGCTCGACCAAGATCGGGTGGCGGTTCATCCAGTTCATCCGGTGGCTCCACAAGCACAGGGTCATCCGGTTCGACCACACCAACACCGCCAACCGTAACTGCAACCCAAGCTGTCCCTGCGGCGGCGTTCCTGGACAGTCTCGGCGTCAATACGCATTTCAACTTCAATACGAATGGCGATGCCTATGCCAATGTCGCGACGATCGAGAGTGAACTTGAGTACGCCGGCTTCACGCATGCGCGCGATGCGATCACAGGCCATTGGCCGCTGGCGATCCTTCAAAAGGTGCATGCCGATACCGGCATTAAGTTCGACCTCGTGGTGGATCCAAGCGATTATTCGACAGAGCTGACGGATTTTCGGGCTAATGCCACGAATGGCTTGATTGGCGAGGTCGAGGGGCCGAATGAAATCGATAATTGGCCTGTCACATATAATGGTAAAACAGGTCCTGCCGCCGCTGCCGCTTTTCAAAAACAGTTTTATACCGATATGAAAGGCACGGCATCGACGTCATCCATTCCGGTCGATAGCCTTACGGTTGCGAACGGCGTTTATACTGGCATCGGCAATATCGGACCCTATTGCGATTATTCCGGTGCGCACATTTATACGCAATATGGCGGCACAGGCCCAATGCTTGATGCCATCGAATGGTCGGTAGCGGTTGCGCTGACGGATACGCCCAGCAAACCTTCCGTCATTACCGAGTTTGGCTGGTGGACGCAGCCGATGAGTGGCGGTGTGTCTCAGGCCGTGCAAGCAAAATCGGCGCTGAACTTTTTCTTCGACGCCTATAAATTCGGTACGCATCGTTCATTCATCTATGAACTGAATGACGAATATACCGATCCGAAGAATACGACGATTGAAAGACACTTCGGTCTCTTCCAATCGAACGGTGTGGCAAAGACAGCGGCAACGGCCATGCATAACATGACGGCCATGTTGTACGACCCAACACCGACGGCGAAGCCCGGCAGCATTCCGATGACGATATCGACATCGCTCTTGGGGTCGGTCTCGAGCTTGCTGATGCAGCGTGGCGATGGTGTCTACATTCTTGCTCTGTGGCAGGACGCTACCTTGTGGGATAACAACCTGCTTAAAGCGCTTACTGTTAATAACGTTCAGGCGCTGGTTAACTTCGGAATCACCGGCAAGGTGGTTCAGGTGTATGACCCGATGGTGGGAATCTCGCCGACCAACAACTACGCTAATATCGGTGGTGCGACCTTTATGGTCCCGGACCACCCGATTTTCGTCTTCATCCAGCAATAGCGGCGCTTTCCTCCCCGCTGGTGAGATGATAGTCTAAAGCCCTCACTCGAGGGCTTTAGGCGTTTCATGAAAATTCTGGTGACAGGAGGAGCGGGTTACATCGGCGGCCATACCTGCGTCGAGCTTCTGAAAGCTGGCCATAGCGTTACGGTGCTGGATAATTTCTGCAACAGCAGCCCGGAAGCCATTACCCGCATCGAGAAAATTACCGGCAAGAAAATCACCCTCGTCAGAGGTGATATCCGTGTGCAAGCGACGGTCGAGGCGGCGCTGAAAACAAATGGCTGTGATGCCGTAATCCATTTCGCCGGACTGAAAGCCGTCGGCGAATCCATGGAAAAGCCGCTCATTTATTACGACAACAATGTTGTCGGCACACAAAAGCTTTTGGCCGGCATGCAGACGGTTGGCGTCAAGACAATCGTCTTCAGCTCATCCGCCACTGTTTATGGTGAGCCGAAATTCCTGCCTTATACCGAAATGCATCCGCTCGCGGCGCTGAACGTTTATGGCCGCACCAAGTTGATGATCGAGGATATTCTGCGCGATGTGCATAATGCGGATGCGAATTGGCGCATCGGCATCCTGCGTTATTTCAATCCGGTCGGCGCGCATGAAAGCGGGTTGATCGGCGAAGATCCGCAGGGCGTGCCGCAAAATCTGATGCCGTTCATTGCGCAAGTCGCAGTCGGTCGCCGCGAGAAGCTTTCTGTATTTGGTGACGATTACGATACCGCCGACGGCACCGGTGTTCGCGATTACATCCATGTTGTCGATCTCGCCGAAGGGCACGTTGCGGCACTCGATTATTTGCAGAACAAAGGCGGCATGTTGACGGTCAATCTCGGTACCGGCCGCGGCTTTAGCGTTCTTGAGCTTGCCAAGGCGTTCGAAAAAGCTTCGGGCAAAACCATTCCGTTTCAGATCGTGCCGCGCCGGGCAGGGGATCTTGCCGCTTACTGGGCGGACCCTGCTACAGCTTCACGTCTTCTGAACTGGAAAGCCAAGCGCACGATCGATGCATGTGTGAAGATGTTTGGCGCTGGCAGTCGAATAACCCCAACGGTTACGCCTCGAGCTGAGCCCGGAGTTCCAATGCGCGTTTGTCATGTGGTGGAGGCCGGAGGCGGCGTCGGCAATGTAGTGATTGATCTGGCGCGCGCCGGCATCGAAGCCGGTGACGATGTCACGGTCGTGTATGCTCCTCACCGCCAATGGCCTGGCTTCGTTGAAAATTTGAAAGCAATTCCAGGACTGAAACTCGTCACGACGCCGATGCAGCGTGAAGTCGGACTTCATGACGTTCTCGACTGCATTAAGCTTTATCGAACGCTGCGTCGCCTCGGTTATTTCGAGGTCATTCATGCGCACAGCTCGAAGGCAGGTGCGCTCGTGCGTTTGCTGCGCGTGCTGTTTCCGAAATCGGTGGTGATCTATACGCCGCACGCGTTTATGACGATGGCGCCGGACGCATCTCCCATCTATGGCTGGATTGAAAGACTGCTCAGTCATTTCTGCGACGCGATCATCTGCGTTTCAAAACAGGAGAAAGAACACGCACTCAAGCTCGGCATTTCGCCAAAGCTTCTGCATGTTATCCCGAACGGCGTGCAGACGAATTATCCTGCCAATCGTCTGATGGCGCGCACGCGGCTTGGTTTCGCCGAGGACGATTTTATTGTCGGCTTCGTTGGGCGTCTTGTGCCGCAGAAAAATCCCGGGCGCATGGTGACAGCTTTCTTTGCTGCGGCAACACAACGTCCCAACCTGCGCCTCGCTATTATCGGCCACGGTCTTTTGCAGCCCGAAGTTGAAAATGCCCTGACTGTCTCCGGCATTCGTGGCAAAGTGAAAATCTTCGAAGATTTCAACGGTCGCAATTTTATGCCCGGCTTCGATTGCCTTCTCTGCAGCAGCGATTATGAGAGCTTCGGCCTTGTTATTCTTGAAGCACTTGCTGCGGGCGTGCCCGTGGTAACGACACCGGTAGGCATTGCCGAAGAAGCCGTTGTTTCCGGCAAAACAGGTTATGTCACCGCCGATTTCGAGCCGCTGCCGCTTGCGATCTCAATTTTGGCAATCGCCGCGCTTGATCCACTCGCACGTGATGAAATGTTCCGGGAAGCTCGCGAACGCGCCGAAGTTTTCAGCATCTCGCGCATGAGCAGGGAGACGCGCAGCCTCTACAGTCAGTTGTTGGGGCGCTGATGAAAGCCCTTTATTTCGCGTTGCTGCTTGTCTTCTTTGCTTTGCCTTCTTCTGCAGCGACAGGGCCGGGGACAACAATCGGTGCCGGCATTGGTGTTGCGGCCAAGCCGGAACGCACCACTCCGGAAGAGATGGATCGCATTCATGCCGCCGGTTTCACATATGTGCGTTTCGATATGCGCTGGTCTGAAGTTGAGCATGAAGCCGGTGTTTATGACTGGTCTGCTTTTGATGATTTCATCGGTCAGCTGCGTACCCATGGCCTCAAGCCATTAATTATTCTCGATAGCCCGAACGGGCTGTATGGAGAGAAAGTCGATGTGCCGCCGGAGCAATCCTATGGCGGCACATGGGATTATGCCGCGCCGCACGATGATAAAGCGCGCGGTGCTTTTGCTGCCTTTGCCGCCGCCGCGGTTTCGCATTTTGGCGCCAAAGATATTGTATGGGAAATCTGGAACGAGCCGGACCTCGTCGCTTTCTGGGCGCCGAAGCCGAATGCCAATGATTTCACCAAGCTTGCGCTTAAAACTTGTCGCGCCATGCGTACGGCGAAACCGGATGCTTATATTATCGGTCCTGCCTTAGCGCGCGTGCCGTGGCGGGTCGATATTCGGTATGAACGTTTCTTTCGCACATTTATTCAATCACCGGTGAAAGATTGTTTGAATGCAATCAGCATTCATCCTTATCGGTTGAATGAACCGGAAAGTGTGATCGGGGATTACAATGATAAGGCGCGCCCTTTCATCGCCGCCTATACCGGTGCCGGAAAGCCGACAGTTCCTGTCGTCAATACCGAGTGGGGATATTCTTCGAGCGATGTAACGCCCGAACAACAAGCGGCCTATGCCTTGCGCATGCATCTTTCCGATCTGCTCGCCGGCGTTCCGATCAGTATCATGTACGAATGGAGCGATACGCCGGGCCTTCCTGATCCGCGTGAGGCGCATTTTGGCTTGATGGATTCAGACGGCAAGCCAAAAGCTGGGGCCAAAATCATCGAGCAGATTTTGCCTAAAATCAAAAACGCGACGCTGGTTAAACGGCTGCCTGTCGATGGCGACGATTGTTATGTCGTGCTGATCCGCCAGCCAAACGGCAAGAATCAATTGCTGGCATGGATGGGGCTGAGCAAGCTGGAAAACAGCTGGACCCTTCATATAACCGATAAAAACCAGCAAAAACCGCGTTCCTATGCCTTGTCATTAGTGCCGCAACTGATAAATATAAAAGCGTCAGCGCCTGATATTGCTGTTACTAAAGGACCAAGCCTCGACGCCCCTTGATGCAGCCCGGACCTCAATGCTGAAAAAGTTATACATCCTCGCCATGCTAAGCATTCCCTTCAGCGATTTTTACGCGCTGTTGCCGCTTGGCGAATTGCAGCATGAGCTATCGACCTATGTTTTCTTCCTGCTGATGGGGTTGATGGTTGCCGTTCATCTCAAGAATAAGGCGCTCGTGCCCGTCACAGATCTTTCAGCCGGTTCGCTGTATGAATTTCTGCCAAAGCTGATGGTGGTCCTGTTGGCGATTATCGCATTTTCTTTCGTGATGAATTTTCCGGATATGTTTCACAGCAGCTATCGCGGGCGATTGCCGATCAATAAATTTGTGACTTCAACGCTTGTCGTGTTTTACGGATTTGGTGTTGCATTCGTCAGCTGTAAGCTTGGCGACAAATATTCATGGCGTGATCTGGTCGTCTGGCCCATCACTCTAAGTGTCGTCATATGCATGGCCTTCTCGGCTATCGAAATGCTGGCCTGGCACGGCGGCGTTACGGAAGGACTGTACAGGATGCTGTCTCGTCTCGTGCACGTGGCTTATATTGACGATGGCGTTTCGGGTGACGGCTTGCCGGGTACCGATTTTACGGGCCGTTCGCGCTCCGTATGTTTCGAGCCACCGGCGCTGGCAAACTTCGCCGGTTTTGCGTGGCCTTGGGTCTATGCGGGATTTCAGGGCGCGCGACGCAAATATAAATCGCTTTATTTAATCGCGCTCTTGCTTTGCACCACGCTTATCATTGTGGCGTATTCACGCACAAGCTATGTGCTTCTTCTGGGCAATATCGGCGTTCTCATTTTGCTGAAGCTCGTTTACCTGCCGCAGCGCATGAACAATCCGCGTGTGGCAAAGATGGTTTCTCTCTTTATCCAAATCGGAGCTGTTCTCGCTCTCGGTGCCATTATTTACGAGAGTGATGCGATCGTTGCGCGCGTATTAACGACAAACAATGACAGTACCGTTTCAAACATTACGCGCCTGTCATCAATGACAGCGGCCTTTCATATGTTCTTTGCCCGGCCGATTTGGGGTTTCGGCTTCGGCCAGTATGGTTTCCATGTTCTGCAATTCTTGCCGCCCTGGGCTTATCAAAGCTGGGAAGTGCGGGTATGGTTTGAGGGCAGCACTTTCGGTGATGTCTGGCCGCCCGTGTTTTCGATTTATGGCCGTTTCGCGGCTGAGCTGGGCATTCTTGGGTTGGTGACATGGGTCGCTCTATGGGTATTGGTAGCCCGATACATCTGGAAGCTCACGCTTCAATATCAGCGCCTGACCGGCGAGCTGTTTACCTTCTCATACCCGCTGATCATGAGCTGTTATTGCGCGCTGTTCTCGGGCATTGCGCTTGATAGCTTGCGCACGCCGATGATGTGGGTCTCTTTGGGGCTTGCGGCATGTTACGTGCACGATCTGCGGCTACGCCTGATCAAGCTCGAGCGCAATCCTATCCCGGCAGCTCAGGCCTAACGTTTCTTATAGCCGCCAAGTATCTGCTTGATCGATGTGATCAGCGTCACCGGCATGAACCACAGCGCCGCCGTTTTCAAAATCCCGGCATAGAAATGGACGTTGCCGAAATCCCGATGATGCCACTGCACCTTAAGGCGCGAGCTCAGCTGTTGCTGCCGTTTGCTTTGTGAAATGCCGCCGGACGACATTGTATAGCGGATCAGATAGTTCGGCAGGTTTGCAACCTGATGGTGCTTCG
>DASTLS010000093.1:0-2832 GCA_035714725.1 Alphaproteobacteria bacterium
CCGATTCCTCATCCCGGCTAATCGTTTCGCCGATGGTCCGCATTATGTGCAATGCGCGCGCTGCCGCCACAAATGGCTGGCGGAAGGCAAACCCGAAGAAGGCACGCCGAAACATTTCCTGCCCGAAGCGGTCACGGCATCCGTCAGCCGCGTCACGTCTTATTTACCGAAACTCGATATCTCGGATTTCATCCGCATCTATAACGCGATTGCGAATTTTATTCGCGGGCTCATCGCTCTCGTGCGTCGCGTTATCGCGTGGTGGAAACATCTCGATCCCAAAAAGCAAAAAACCCTTCTTAAGGTGGGTAAGATTGCAGGCACGATCTTTCTCATCTTGTTTTTTATTTTCGACCGCGACAGCATCGCCGATCGCTGGCCATGGACGGATAAGATCTATGACCTGATCCATTTATCCGCCAATCACGACCATGGCGGCGAGGGGCTGGCTTTCGAGCAAATGCGGTCGGATCTGCATTACGACGGGGGTGCGATGAAGCTGACAATTCAGGGCTTTATTCATAATAAATCCGTAAAAGTGCAGGAAATCCCGCCTATTTTGGCCACCGCCATAGGTGCTGACGGCAAGACTATCGAAAGCTGGCAGATTGACCCGCCAACGGCTAATGTGGCGCCCGGCGAGGATATCCCGTTCGTATCAACGATTAGTGCGCCGGGAGGCACCGCCGTGAACGTCAATTTGAACTTTCTCGAGAAGACGCATGCCGCTGACTGATACGACATCGCCGCTTGCTAATGGCGCGCGCATTTTGGTCGCCGAAGATAATCCCGCCGTACGGGAATTCATCATGCGTTCGTTGGCATCCGTCGGCCACAAGACAACGGCAGTCGCCGATGGCCAGCAGGCGCTGGATGCACTCGCGCGCGAGAAGTTCGATGTGCTCGTGACCGATATCGTGATGCCGAATGTCGATGGTATTGCGCTGGCTTTGAAAGCCGTGCGTCTGTTCCCCGATCTCCGCATCGTCATGGTCTCGGGCTATGCGCAGGAACGCATGCGCGCACACAATCTCGATGCGCTTGTTCACCGTATTATCGCGAAGCCCTTTTCGCTCGAGGAAATCTGCGACGCCGTCAAGGATTCCATCGCCTTGCCACCCGGAGCTATTTGAGTTCTCCCATGAAACCAATTCGTAAAGCGGTATTCCCTGTCGCCGGCCTCGGCACGCGTTTTCTTCCTGCCACCAAGGCGATGCCGAAAGAAATGCTCACGCTGCTCGACCGCCCGCTTATTCAGCATGCCGTCGATGAAGCGCGCGCTGCCGGCATCGAGCAATTCATCTTTGTGACGAGCCGCGGCAAGACGGCGCTTGAAGATCATTTTGATCTGAATACCGAGCTTCAGCGTACCCTCGAAAAGCGCAATAAAACAAAGGCTTTGGAAGCACTCGCCGGAACCAATCTCGAGCCCGGCCAGCTGCTTGTCACGCGCCAGCCTGAGCCGCTTGGTTTGGGTCACGCTGTCTGGTGCGCGCGCCATCTCGTGGGTAACGAGCCGTTCGCGCTCTTGCTGCCGGACGTCGTCGTGCTTTCCAAAAAATCCTGCACTGCGCAGATGGTCGAGACGTATAACAAGGTCGGCGGCAATCTGCTCGCGATGGAAGAAGTGCCGCACGAGCATACCGACCGTTACGGCATTCTTGATGTAACGGGCGATGACGGCAAGACGGCAAAGATCAAAGGCATGGTCGAAAAGCCGGATCCGGCGAAAGCGCCATCCAATCTCTCGATCATCGGTCGCTATATCTTGCAGCCGGAAATTTTTGCAGAGCTTGAAGCCAAGCGCATCGGCGCCGGCGGCGAGATCCAGCTGACCGACGGCATGGCGCAATTGCTCGGCCGCCAGGATTTCTTCGGCGTGCGTTACGAAGGCAAATGCTACGATTGCGGCGACAAGCTCGGCTTCATCGAAGCGAATGCCGCGTTCGCGTTGGCAAGTGCCGATGGCGCCAAAGTGCGCGCGTCGCTCCAAAAACTTCTCGGATAAATCATGAATATCGTCATCGTAGGCGCGGGTTATGTCGGCCTTGTCTCGGCGGCTTGCTTCGCCGAGTTCGGCCATAAAGTCACCTGCATCGATCAGGACCCGGCGCGCGTTAATGCTCTGAAACAGAACATTATTCCGATCTTCGAGCCCGGCCTTGATGAGCTGGTAGAGAAGAACGCCAAGCGCGGCACGCTGCAGTTTGATAATGCGCTGATGCCCGCGCTGAAATCGGCCGATGCCGTTTTCATTGCTGTCGGAACGCCGACGCGCCGCGGCGATGGTCATGCCGATCTCACTTATGTGTATCAAGCCGCCGACGAGATCGCGCGCAATATCAGCCGCTATACCGTCATCGTCACGAAATCGACTGTGCCCGTCGGCACCGGTCGCGAAATCGCAAAGCGCGTGAAGGAAGCCAATCCGAAGGCCGAGTTCGATGTTTGCTCGAACCCTGAATTTTTGCGCGAAGGCTCTGCCATCAACGATTTTATGCGCCCCGACCGTGTCGTCATCGGCTGCGAAAGCGAAAAGGCCGCAGCAGTCATGCATGCGCTCTATCGCCCGCTGTACCTCATCGAAACGCCGATGGTTGTGACGGGATTGGAAACGGCGGAGCTGACGAAATACGCGGCCAACGCATTCCTTGCCACGAAGATCACCTTCATCAATGAAATCGCTGACCTCTGCGAAAAGCTCGGCGCTGACGTGCAAACCGTCGCCAAGGGCATGGGGCTCGATGGCCGCATCGGCCGCAAGTTTTTGCATGCAGGCCCCGGTTATGGCGGCTCCTGTTTTCCGAAAGATACTATGGCGCTGGCGCGTAC
>DASTLS010000094.1:0-6577 GCA_035714725.1 Alphaproteobacteria bacterium
ACAAGTTGGCTGCTTATAATCTGACCGCGAGCGATGTCAGCACAGCGCTTGCCCAGAACGATTTCATCTCCGGCCTCGGCAACACCAAGGGCCAGATGGTGCAGGTCAGCCTTACAGCCTCGACCGGCTTACACTCGCTCGAAGAATTCAAAAACCTGATCGTGAAGCAAAAGAACGGCGCCATGATCCGGCTTAAGGATCTGGGCTCCGTCACGCTCGGCGCGGATGATTACGAATCCCGCGTGTCGTTCGACGGTAAGAAAGCCGTCTATATCGGCATTAAAGTGGCGCCCGCCGCCAACCTGCTCGATGTCATCAAAGGCGTGCACGATATCTTTCCGGAAATTCAGGCCGACCAGCCGCAGGGCATCAACAGCCGCATCGTGTACGATTCAACCGTCTTCGTGAACAGCTCCATCTCCGAAGTCGAACATACCCTCCTCGAAGCCATCCTGATCGTCACGCTCGTGGTGTTCGCGTTCCTTGGATCGCCGCGCGCGGTTGTTATCCCTGTCATCGCTATTCCACTGTCGCTGATCGGCGCGTTCTTCTTCATGATGGCGTGCGGATTTTCGATCAATCTGCTGACCCTCCTCGCGCTCGTGCTCGGCATCGGCCTTGTGGTCGACGACGCGATTATCGTGGTCGAGAACGTCAATCGCCATCTGGATGAAGGTATGTCGCCGTTCGATGCCTCGATCAAGGCGGCGCGCGAACTGGCCGGGCCGATTATCGCCATGACCATCGTGCTGATCGCGGTCTATGTACCGCTCGGGTTCCAGGGTGGCCTGACAGGCGCGCTCTTCACCGAATTCGCATTCACGCTTGTGGGTGCCGTTACGGTTTCGGCTGTGATCGCCCTGACATCTTCGCCGATGCTCTGCTCGCGCTTCTTGAAAGCGCATGACCACACTAAAGAAACGTGGGAAAGTCGCGTCACCAAATTTATCGACAATACGTTCGATCGCGTGCGCATGCGTTATGAACGCACATTGCGCGGCAGCCTCGATTACCGGCCAGTCACGTACGTATTCGCGCTCATCGTTCTGTGCAGCATTTATTTCCTGATCACATCATCGCAATCCGCATTGGCACCGGAAGAAGATCAGGGCTACATCCTCGCCATCCAGACGCCCGCGCCGAACGCGACGCTCGAGCAGCGCCTTATGTACGCGCATGAAGTTTACGAAGTTTTCGCCGGCTATAAGGAAATGGACAGCGTCTTCCAGATCGAAGCGCCCGGCAATTCCATCAGCGGTATGGTGTTCAAGCCATGGGACCAGCGCAAGCGTAACGCATCCCAAATCCAGCAAGCGCTGAGCAAAGACATCAACAATATCTCAGGCGTTCGTGCAGCCGTGATCAACCCGCCGGCGCTGCCCGGCAGCCAAGGTTATCCCGTGCAGTTCGTGCTCAAGACCACCAAGCCTTTCTCCGAGCTTTCGGAAGTTTCCGGCAGCTTTATGGCCGAAGCGCAGAAGAGCGGTTTGTTCCTCTTCCTCGATAACGATCTGAAGGTCGATAAGCCGCAAGCCACTGTCGAGATCAATCGCGACAAGGCGGCGGAATTCGGCCTCACCATGAACGATGTCGGCGGCTCGCTCTCGGCCATGCTAGGCGGCGGCTACGTCAATTATTTCAGCCTCGGCGGTCGTTCCTATAAGGTTATTCCGCAAGTCGACCAGCCATCGCGTTTGAACGTCGATCAGCTGAAGCAATATTATGTGCGCACCGCAGGCGGCAAGCCGATCTCGCTCGCAACGCTGGTTTCGGTGAAGAATGAAACCGTGCCGGAATCGTTAAATCACTTCCAGCAGTTGAATTCCGCTACCATTCAGGGCGCCGTGTTTCCAGGCGTTGCCCCCGGCGATGCTCTTGAATATCTGCAAAACCTTGCGAAGCATACGCTGCCATCAGGCTACACCGTCGATTACGGCGGCGAGTTCCGCCAGATCGTTCAAGAATCCGGTGGCTTCTATATGACGCTCGCCCTCGCGATCATCATCATCTTCCTCTCGCTTGCCGCGCAGTTTGAAAGCTTCCGCGATCCGCTGATCATTCTGATCTCGGTGCCGATGTCGATTGCCGGTGCTCTGCTCTTCATCAGCCTTGGCGTCGGCGGCGCGAGCTTCAACATTTATACCAAAGTCGGCCTTATCACGCTCATCGGCCTCGTCAGTAAGCACGGCATTCTGATTACGGAATTCGCAAACCATATTCAGCATGACGAAGGCAAATCGAAACTCGAGGCAATCATCTCTTCCTCCAGCATTCGTCTGCGCCCGATCTTGATGACGACTGCCGCCATGGTGCTTGGCGTTGTACCGCTGATCACAGCCTCAGGCGCCGGTGCTGCGTCGCGCTTCAATATGGGCCTCGTGATTGCAGCCGGCCTTTCGATTGGCACGCTCTTCACACTCTTTGTCGTGCCAGCGGTTTACATGCTACTCGCGACAGATCATCACGAGAAAAATGACGATAAATCCGAGGCCGAAGTCGATGAAGAAGTGGACATGAGCAAGGTCTGAGGCCCCTCAGACCCCCACTTTTTCTTAACACTCCCCTAACCATCAAAAGCCGAAAAGCCATTCAATTCCAAGGCTTTATCGATTGTTAACTTTTTAGATAAATAATCATCATATTCGACGCGAATATATTTTGAATGTGTTTCAAAGACTGAAGATTTTATCGGCCCAGAATTTTTGAGGAGATTTAAAATGTCGCTTTCCAAAGAATCCGTCGCCGCTCTCAGCGACCTGATCGAAAACAAGCTCGCCATTATGACAATCGATGACCGCGATGACCTGCGCGAAATGGTTGCCCTGAAACGCGCCCTGATCGAGTTGCAAGGTACGGCCGAAGATAGAGGCCTGAAAGCTATCGGTGAAATTCCGCGCCGTGGTCGCCGCCGTAAAGTCAGCAGCATGCTGGCCGAAGAACAGGCTGCGCAGAGCGCCTAAGCTCATTAAGTTGACAGCGAGGCGCTCTCGCTTTCTACTCCGTAAGGTGTTTAGCCTTACGGATGCGCGTGATGAAATATCTCCTCCCGGTTTTTTGCCTTTGCCTCGCATTCGCACATCCGGCTTTCGCCGAAACGGTTGAAGAAGCCGAAGCTGAATGCCAATCCTACCCGAACGTTCCCGTCAATATTACGCCGCGGTTCGATGACCCGGTTTATGATTATCATCATAATCTCCGCGACCTTCAGTCGCTCTCCCATGACCCTTCACATCAGGTCCACGGCACACACAGAGGCCTGACACTCGGCCTCACCAGTTATGAGCCGATGATGGCCTTCAAGGTGCCGATGAAGGGCGTCAAATTTTCAAACGGCCTCGCCTGCGCCCATGTCGAACATGTGGACGTGACAGTCGGCTATCAAAATGTCGTGGTTTATATCCCCACCGAAGTGCCGCAGGGCAGCTGCGGCTTTAATGAGGTGATGGCGCATGAACAGAAACATATCGCTGTGAATAAGCGTCTGCTCGAGAAATATCTACCGATCATTCAGGAAAAACTCGAAGCCTATCTGAAGCTGAACGGCGTGTTTCGCGAGCAAAACGCCGATTACGCCGCCAAGCTTCTGCAGGACAAGCTGCAGGTCATTGTGAACGATGTCAGCAGCGAGATGATGAATGAGAATCAGCGCGAGCAGCAGCTGGTCGATAGCCCTGAAGAATATCGCCGTGTTAGCGCGACCTGCAACGGCCAGCTAACGATGACGGCGACGCAGTATTATCGGACGGGAAAATAAATTACTCTCCGAATTTTTTGCGGCGGATGAAATTGACAAACCTGCCACCGAATTGATTGACGCACAGGCCGGTGATGATGAGAAGTGTCGCTTCAAACTTCCAGAGCGGATAAGCTTCGCCCAAAAACCATGCCGCACCTAACATGCCGAAGGCGGGCACAAGCAACGTAAATGGCGCAACCATAGCGGCGGGGTAATGGCCAAGCATGCGGCTCCAGGTCGTGAAGCCCACAAGCGTGCTGACATAAGCAATATAGGCCAGCGCTGCGAGAGTTGAGGCACCCATATTGGTAAAGCCCCCGATGACTGCATCCTTGCCTTCCATCAGGAAAGCAAGACCAAGCAGAAGCGGGAAAGCGAAAACGCTGCTCCAGATGATGACGCCGAACATATCGACCTTGCCGAAGGTTTTGGTCAGGACATTGCCGCCGCCCCAGGAAGCCGCGCCGCAAAGCACAAGAAGAATGCCGGCCCCCGTAACTTCGCCGCCCGCATGCGTGCCAACAAGGATAAGGCCGGTGGCTGCGATCAAAGCGCCAAGAAATTGGTAGAATGCTGCCTTTTCTTTAAGAAACAGAACTGCAAAGCCGATGGTAAAAAACGCCTGCATTTGTAGCAACAAAGACGCGAGCCCGGTCGAAAGCCCGACATGCATAGCGGTAAAGAGAAAAGAAAATTGTCCCACGAACATGACGACGCCGTAAGCCGCAATTTTGCTCCAGGGCAGATTTGGTTTTTTGACGAACAACACAGCGGGAAAGAACACCGCGATGAACCGCATGGCCGAGAATGTGATCGGCGGCACGTGGTCGAGCCCCACGCGTATGGCAACAAAATTAAATCCCCAGAGTGCGGCAATACAAATTAGCAACACAATATGGGACGGTTTCATTACCCGTTCAGTTTCTTCTTCAAGAGATCGTTCAGCATTGCAGGATTGGCTTTGCCGCCGGTGGCCTTCATGACTTGGCCCACGAAGAAGCCGAACAGCTTGTCCTTGCCGGATTTATATTCCGCGACCTTGTCGGCATTCGCCGCCAAAATCTCGTCGATCGATTTCTCGATCGCACCGGTATCCGTGACCTGCTTAAGACCTTTTTCTTCAACGATCTGAGCCGCGGGCTTGCCGGACTCCAGCATCGCTTCGAACACATCCTTCGCAATGCGGCCGGAAATTGTGGCGTTGGCGATAAGATCGATCAGGCCACCCAAGGCGTCAGCAGAGATCGGGCTGGTTTCAATCGTCTTGCCGAGCTTGTTGAGTGCACCGAAAAAATCACCCGTTACCCAATTGGCGGCGAGCTTACCGTCGCGGCCCTTGGCTACTTTTTCGAAGAAATCAGCTGATGATTTTTCGGCAACGAGGACAGAGGCATCATATTGTTTTAAGCCATAATCGCTAATGAAACGGGCCTTTTTCTCGTCCGGCAATTCGGGGAGCGTTTTCTTGATCGCATCTACAAACGCGGCTTCGAGTTTCAGCGGCAAGAGATCGGGATCGGGGAAATAGCGATAATCATGCGCTTCTTCTTTCGAGCGCATGCTGCGCGTCACGCCTTTGCCAGTGTCCCAAAGACGCGTTTCCTGCTTGATGGCTTCGCCGCCTTCCAGCACTTCCACCTGACGCTGCGATTCATACTCGATTGCCTGCTGCACAAAGCGGATGGAATTGACGTTCTTGATCTCGCAACGCGTACCGAGCTTGGTATCGCCGACGCGGCGCATGGAAAGGTTCACGTCGCAACGCATGGAGCCTTCTTCCATATTGCCGTCGCAGGTGCCGAGATAACGCAAGATCGCGCGCAACTTTTTGAGATAGGCACCAGCTTCTTCGCCTGAGCGCATATCGGGTTCGGAGACGATTTCCATCAGCGCAACACCGGCGCGGTTGAGATCGACATACGTCTCGGTTGGGCTTTGGTCATGCATGCTCTTGCCCGCATCCTGCTCCAGATGAAGGCGCGTGATGCCGACAGTGCGCGAAACGCCATCTGCCAGATCGAGCACGATCTCGCCCTTACCGACGATTGGCTGCAAAAACTGGCTGATCTGATAACCGTTCGGCAAATCGGCGTAGAAATAATTTTTGCGATCGAAGACAGATGTCAGGTTGATCTGCGCCTTGAGGCCCAAACCTGTACGCACCGCTTGTTCGACGCATTTTTCATTGATCACAGGCAGCATGCCGGGGAAGCCGGCGTCGACAAGGCTCACTTGCGAATTAGGTGCTGCACCAAATTCAGTAGCGGCGCCGGAGAAAAGCTTGGCGTTCGAGATGACCTGGGCATGGACTTCGAGCCCGATCACCATTTCCCAATCGCCGGTGTTGCCTTTGACTATGCCTGGTGTGCCGCTCATGTTTATGCCGTGAAAGGTGGTTTGTGATTGAAATTGGCTGCTTTCTCGAGGGCCGACGCCGCTTTGAAAAGGCTCATTTCATCGAACGCTTTGCCGATGAGCTGGAGGCCCAACGGCAGACCGTCCGCGCCGAGACCGACAGGAACGGAGATGCCGGGCAAGCCAGCGAGATTAAGCGGCACGGTGAAAACGTCTTCGAGATACATCGAGATCGGATCATCCTGCTTTTCGCCAATCGCGAAAGCAGTCGATGGCGCGGTCGGCGCCAAAAGCAGATCGCATTTCTTGAACGCCTCAACGAAATCATTCTTGATGCAGCGACGGACTTTCTGCGCCTTGAGATAATAGGCATCATAGTAACCGGCGGAGAGAACGTAGGTGCCCATGAGAATACGGCGGCGCACTTCCTTGCCGAAACCATCGCCGCGTGTGTTTTCATACATGCCGTTGAGATTTTCGCCGGGC
>DASTLS010000095.1:0-4274 GCA_035714725.1 Alphaproteobacteria bacterium
GTGCGGGTGGAAGAGGGCGCTCATGTCGGTCCCTTTGCGCGTATTCGTCCCGGCTCCGTTATCCGTCCCGGCGCGCATATTGGTAATTTCGTTGAGATCAAGAATGCCGAAATCGGTGCCGGCGCAAAGGTTGGCCATCTGACCTATATCGGCGATGCGACGGTTGGCGATCGCGCAAACATCGGCGCGGGCACGATTACTTGTAACTATGACGGTTTCCGCAAGAACCATACGGATATCGGAGCCGATACTTTCATCGGCTCCAACAGCTCTCTGGTTGCGCCTGTGAAGGTCGGTGATGGCGCTTATGTCGGTGCCGGCAGCGTTATCACGATGGAAGTGCCGTCGAACACGCTGGCTGTCGCTCGTGGCCGTCAGGCCAATATCGATGATTGGGCCCGTCGCTTCCGCGACGAACAGGCCAAGGTCAAAAAATAATCTAACTTACAGCTTCTCGAGGTCGCCGCTTTCATAGCGGAAGGTAGCGCCGACATCACGATTGTCGTCCGCTTCCGGGAAGACGATCCAGAGCGAGCCGTCTTTCATGGTCGCCTGATAGCCGCGCGTGCAGTTCGGGATTTCCGTCACTTTATCTGCGCCATTCTTCAGCGAGAGCAGATAGTTCTTGTAGGGGCAGATATCGCTCGCGTTGCGATAGGTGGAAACAACGACCGCATCCTCGTCGCCGAGGGCAAAGGTCGAAGAGAGGCCGATAACCGAGGCTTGATTCTGTGCCGCGAGAACCGGCTGGCCATTCAGCGTCAGGTTGTAGTTATTCTGATCGCCCTTCGTAAGTTCCAGCTTGCCGTAACGCGTCGGTACCGATTGCGGATTGCTGAGCATCAGCGGATTGTCATGCTGCTGGTCGTAGTGGCCATAGAAATCCGGGTGCGTGGCGTAATAGTTCTCTGCGGGTGCCGGAGGCGGGAACGAAACGGTGTCATCGAAGTGACCGCCACCACCCATGCCGTGCGGCAGCTTGCGGTCGGCTTCGAGGATCGCAGTGTACGTTTTCTTGGTGAGCGTGCCCGTGACCGGCAGCCTGTGATCGCGTTGGAAATTCTTTAAAGCAATTTTTGCCTTGGGACCTGAAATACCGTCAGCTTTGCCCGTGTAGTAACCAAGGTGAGCCAGATGCGCTTGGGCCGAGCGCAGCTGGGAATTACTTCGGCTTGCGTGGTGCTGGGTTTTAGCGATGTGGTGATGGTGTCGAACTGTTCTGGCGGCTGCAACTGTCGTCACAAGGCCTAAGGTGAGGCCAAGGAAAACGCAGGCCAGAATAAAGCTGCGTATAAAACCGGGCATGTGAGGCGTCCTGCTTCGGGGAATGGGGCAGGGCCAGTTGAATCAAAAGTCCGGAGTCGGCGCAAGCGATTATTATTGTTTTTTGTTAACTTGTCCTAAACGAAGTATGAGACTCGAGGCGTCCAATCGTCCGCCGCCCATCTTCTGTATGTCACCGTAGAATTGATCGATGATTGCAGTGCCGGGTAACAGTGCGCCGTTGTGTCGCGCTTCTTCAAGACAGATGCCAAGATCTTTGCGCATCCAGTCGACAGCAAAGCCAAAATCGAACTTGCCCTCAAGCATTGTCTGAGATCTGTTCTCGAGGATCCACGAACCCGCGATGCCTTTACTGATCGCAGCCAGCACCTTGGTCGTATCGAGGCCGGATGCTTTTGCAAAGCTCAATCCTTCGGAGAGGCCCTGGAAAGTCGCGATCAGGCAAATCTGATTGACCATTTTCGTGAGCTGGCCGGAGCCGTTCGGGCCGATCAATTGCCGCGCTTGGCTGTAGGCGGCCATGACGGGCTCCGCCTTGGCGTAAACTTCTTCATCACCGCCGGCCATGACCGTAAGCGTACCTTTTTCGGCACCCGCTTGCCCACCTGAGACAGGCGCATCGATAAAATGGCAACCCTGCTGCTTCGCGGCGGCATAAAGCTCCCGCGCGACGGTGGCCGATGTCGTGGTGTGGTCGATGAAGATGGTGCCCGGCTTCATGCCGTGGAACGCACCACCTTCACCGGTGGTTACGCCGCGCAGGTCGTCGTCGTTGCCGACGCATGCCAGAATGAAGTCAGCATTCTTTGCTGCTTCTTCAGGCGTGTGAGCAACCGTTCCCTTGTGCTGCTTCGCCCAAGCCTCAGACTTCGCTGCCGTTCGGTTGTAAACGGTGACGGTGTGTCCCGTACGCGCGAGATGTCCCGCCATGGGAAATCCCATGACGCCGAGGCCGAGGAAGGAAACGTTTGCCATCTTTTCTCCTTAGAGGTCTGCTGTGCAAGCGGGGCATTTGGTTGCTGCAAGCGGAATGCTCGTGATGCATTTCGGGCAATCTTTCTTGCTCACTTCGGGTTTCTTCATAAAGCGGTTCATCTGTTTGATGATCAGGAAGATCACAAACGCGACGATTGAGAAATCGATCACGGTATTGATGAACATGCCGTAATTGATTGTGGGAGCACCGGCAGCCTTGGCGGCGGCGAGGCTTTCATGATGGGCACCGGAAAGATCGATGAAGAGGTTTGAGAAATCGACCTTGCCGAGGATCAGGCCAATCGGCGGCATGATGACGTCGTTGACGAGTGACGTTACGATTTTGCCGAAAGCTGCGCCGATGATGACGCCGACGGCGAGATCGACAACGTTACCGCGAGCTGCAAAATCGCGAAATTCCTTGAGTAGATTCATGATAACACCTGATACTGATTGGGGTGGGGCAGAGCGCTAAACTTAGCAGAAAATAGCGCAGGGGCCAGCGCCTTGGCATAAATATGCCGTTCGTATCGCTGTTATCGTTCGATTAAGGTTTTATTGAATAAACGCAAGTAACATTGTGTCGCTAAAATTGAGTCAACTTATAAGGACGACCGGCCTAAGTTCTGGCCCATTCAATTGACTTTCTCAGGACTTAAAACACATGTGCGGCATTGTTGGAATTTTGGCGGAACGCCCTGTCTCATCTCTTTTGCTCGACGGGCTGAAGCGCCTCGAATATCGCGGTTATGACAGCGCCGGTATTGCGACGCTTGCGAACGGCCATATCGATGATCGCCGCGCCGAAGGCAAGCTCATCAATCTCGCCAACAAACTCGAGAAAGAGCCGCTGCCTGGAAGTGTAGGTATCGGTCACACGCGCTGGGCCACGCATGGCAAGCCGACGGAAGATAACGCGCATCCGCATGTGACGGATAAAGTCGCCATCGTTCATAACGGCATTATCGAAAATTATCGCGAGCTGCGCGAAGAGTTGGCGAAGAAGCAGCATCGCTTCAAATCAGAAACCGACAGTGAAACCATCGCTGTTCTCCTGACCGATTATATCAATCAAGGCATGACGCCTCAGCAGGCGATGGCTGCAACGCTGAAGCGCCTCGATGGCGCATTTGCTATCGCTGCAGTTTTTGTCGGCCATAAAAATTTGCTGATCGGCGCACGCCGCGGTAGTCCGCTCGCGGTTGGCTACGGCGAAAGTGAAATGTATCTCGGCTCAGATGCGCTTGCCCTCGCGCCGCTGACGAACAAGATCAGCTATCTTGAAGAAGGCGATTGGGTCGAGCTGCATCCCGGTAAGGCGATCATCCATGATCAGGGCGATAAAGTTGTCGACCGTAAAATTCACCTGACAGCGCTGACCGGAGCTTCCATCGGCAAGGGGCAGTATCGCCATTTCATGCTGAAGGAAATCTTCGAGCAGCCGGCAGTGATCGGCGACACGATGACGGCGATGGTTTCGCCGGATAATGAAATCGCGATGCAGGATTTGCCGTTTGATTGGAACAAGGTTTCGCGCCTCACGATCCTTGGATGCGGCACGGCTTATTATGCCGGCGTTGTCGCGAAATACTGGTTCGAGCAGTTGGCTCGTCTGTCGGTCGAAGTCGATATTGCTTCCGAATTTCGTTACCGCGAAGCGCCGATGCCGGAAGGCGGCGTCACGCTCGCGATTTCGCAATCAGGCGAAACCAGCGATACGCTCAGTGCTTTGAATTATGCAAAAGCGCAGGGGCAGAAGATTATTTCTGTCCTCAACTCGCCGCACAGCACGATGGCGCGGCTTTCGGATGCCGTGCTGCCAACACTTGCAGGGCCTGAAATCGGTGTCGCTTCGACCAAAGCCTATACAACGCAGCTGACCGTCTTGCTTTGCCTTGCGGTGGCAGCAGGTCTTGCGCGCGGTAAGCTCGATAAGAAGCGCGCGACAGAAATTCTGCAGCATCTCCGCGAAGTGCCGAAGATGATCAACGCGATCTTGCGTGACGAGCATCACA
>DASTLS010000096.1:0-2104 GCA_035714725.1 Alphaproteobacteria bacterium
TCGGGCGATCTCGCGAAGGTCAAGTTCGTCAAGGACGGCAAGTTCGGCCTGATGATCCCGGAAAGCGCAGAAGGCGTTCCGACCGACATCCTGCATCCGCGCGAAATGTGGAAGGACAAGGCAGCTTACGACGCGACGGCTTCGAAGCTCGTCAGCCTCTTCACCGAGAACTTCAAGAAGTTCGCGGACAAGGTTGGCGCTGAAATCAACAGCGCAGGCATGGGCCAGTAAGCCTAAGCCTTCCAAGAAACAATCAAGCCGGCAGAGCAATCTGCCGGCTTTTTTGTTGCCCAAAACCCTTGCAACTAAAGGGCAAACATAGCTCTTCCCCACCCGGCATCCTTCGGTTATACATAGCCGCCAACATATGCAAACCAAGAACAAAACGAGCAATGTATGGCGCAATCAATCCGAGAAGCTTTGACATTCGATGACGTGCTGCTGGTGCCCGCGGCGTCCTCCATCTTGCCTGCCGACGCCAATACATCAACGCGCCTTACCAAAACAATTACGCTCGGCATTCCGCTGATTTCCGCCGCCATGGATACCGTGACCGAAAGCGGCCTCGCGATTGCCCTCGCGCAAGCCGGCGGCATCGGCGTCATTCACCGCAACATGCCTGCCGACGCGCAAGCCGAAGAAGTCCGCAAAGTGAAGCGCTATGAAAGCGGCATGGTCGTAAACCCGATCACGATCACGCCGGAACAGCCGCTCGCAACCGCTCTCAAGATCATGGCGGATTATAAAATCTCCGGCATTCCTGTTGTCGAGAAGCAATCGGGTAAGCTGCTGGGCATTCTCACCAATCGCGATGTGCGTTTCGCCAGCAACATGCAACAGCCGGTTGCCGAGCTCATGACCAAAGAAAATCTCGTCACCGTGCGCGAAGGCACAGGCCATGACGAAGCCAAGAGCTTGCTCCACAAACACCGCATCGAGAAGCTTCTGGTCGTCGATAATAACTACCGCTGCATAGGCCTCATCACCGTTAAAGACATCGAAAAAGCGCGGCTTTACCCGAACGCGTGCAAGGACGACAAAGGCCGCTTGCGCGTGGCTGCTGCCGTCGGCACAGGCCCGGATGGTCTGCATCGTGCTGAAGCGCTTGCCGGTGCCGGCGTCGATGTGATCGTCGTTGATACCGCGCATGGCCATAGCGCGCGCGTGATCGAGCAAGTGAAGCAGGTGCGCAAAATCTCGAACAATGCCGAGATCATTGCCGGCAATATCGCAACAGCTGACGCCGCCAAAGCTTTGATGGATGTCGGCGCGGATGCTGTGAAAGTCGGCATCGGCCCGGGCTCTATCTGCACCACGCGCATCGTCGCCGGTGTCGGCGTGCCGCAGCTCACAGCCATTATGGATGTGGCGGAAGCGTGCCAGAAGCAAAATATTCCCGTGATCGGCGACGGCGGCATCCGCTATTCCGGCGAAATCGCCAAAGCGCTCGCAGCCGGCGCAAACGCAGTCATGGTCGGCTCCATGCTCGCAGGTACTGACGAGGCCCCTGGCGATGTCGTGATGTTCCAGGGCCGTTCTTACAAGAGCTACCGCGGCATGGGCAGCGTGGGAGCCATGGCCGGCGGTTCAGCCGATCGTTATTTCCAGAAAGCCGACGGCGATGCGAACAAGCTGGTGCCGGAAGGCATCGAAGGCCGCGTGCCGTACAAGGGCCCGGTCGAACGCATCATCCATCAGATGATGGGCGGCTTGCGCGCTGCAATGGGCTACACCGGTTCAGCCACGATTGCCGATCTGCAAAAGAAAGCGCAGTTCGTCCGCATCACGGGCGCAGGCCTCCGCGAAAGCCATGTGCATGATGTGCAGATCACGGCGGAAGCGCCGAATTACCGGGCTGAATAAACAGCTGATATATAACGATAAATCGTTATTTTTGCTTTCGTTTTTTGCGTGCTAAGGTCGCCGCATTGAACGAATTCATTTTGAACAGGATAGAGCTATGACCGACGCAAGAACAACCGCCCTCATCGAAAGAGAAATCAAAGCTCTGAAGGCTTTCATTAAGCAACCCACCACATTTCTGGAACTCGCGGAAACAACATCCGATGTGCGTCGGGCGCTTAGCCAAGTCGATGAGATGCGG
>DASTLS010000097.1:0-3101 GCA_035714725.1 Alphaproteobacteria bacterium
TTTTGAAAGAACGCGGCCTGTTCCTCACCGGCATCGATATCATCGGCGATTATTTGACCGAGATTAACGTGACCTCACCGACCGGACTTGTGATCTCGGATCAATTCGCGAAGAGCACCGGCAAGAACACGATTGCCGAAAGATTCTGGGACAAAATCGCCTAGCGCGTTTGCCCGCGGCGCAGCAATATCATCGAAACCAGGGCGATATTCGCCATCATAAGAAACAGCGGATAGATAAGCGTTGTCGGCGAATAGCTTTCGAGCGCGAACAGCGCCACGGTCCATTTCACCGTATCCATCGAATAGGTCACGAAATTTTCTTCGAACGGCTTGTGCCAGGATTTGCGAAAGGTCGGGTAATAGGCCATCGCATCGATGCAGGTGGAAAGAACAACCGCCCATAACGGGTCATGCGTCACATACCAAACAGGTATCGCAAGCGCCGCACCGACAAAAGCCAGCCAATCGCCACGCGTAATATTTTTCTCGCCGCGCACGATGGCGCCCGCTGAAATAATGCAACACATAAGAGCGGAGGCTCCCGTAACCCATGCGCCGGCTCCGCCGCCTCTGCTCATCTGCGCAAAGAAGACGATGCCCATCAACACGCTCCAGATAATCCACGAGAAGGCGTGGGGCTTCGTCACTTTACGAATGATGGAGCGGATATAAACGCCATAGCCGATGAGGCTAAGAAAGATCGACAGTAATCCCAGATATTCTTTCTCAGACATCGCGTGGTTCTTTCGGCCGCCGCAAAATCAGATAGAAGGCGCCATTGCCACCGTGCTTCGGCGCTGCCGGACGCAACCCCAAAATATGCGGCGCGGATGGCAGCGCTTCGAGCCAGTTGCTGAGATTGGACCGCAAAGCTCCAGTACCGTCTTTCCCCTTGCCAGTGATGATCAACAGATTTCGATTGCCGGTTTTGATTTGCGCATCGAGAAAACGCCCGAGCGCATTATAGGCTTCTTGCTGCGTCATGCCGTGCAGATCGAGCCGAGCATCGATCATGAAACTGCCCTGCTTCAAATGCCTTTCCGTTTGGCGGTCGAGCAATTCCTGAAACGGCTTGCCCTTCTTCATCAGCACATTATGCGGCACGCGCAAGGCGCGCGATGCGATGCGAAACCCAAGCTTCGGTTTATCTGCGGGAATTTCTTCTTTTTTGGAACGTGGTGCGGTGGCTGATTTCAGGGCACGCGAAATCTGTTTTATGCCCTTGGCATAATCCGACCAGACACTATCGTCGTCGTCACTCGTCACCATCGACGCTCACGCCCTGCGGCAACAACACATAATAATGGCCTTTGCTCTGCATGGCGCCTGCTTGCGCTGCAGCTTCATCGCCGGCACCCCAGAACACATCGCCACGCACAGCACCCTTAATCGCACCACCGGTATCCTGCGCCACCATCAAACTTTGCAATGCATTGCCTTTACTATCCTGCGTATCGAGCCAAAGTGGCGTGCCGAGCGGAATAAAAGCGGGATCTACCGCAAGGCTCCGTTGCGGCGTGAGCGAAACGCCTTCCGCGCCGACAGGGCCCGTTCCATCTTCAAGCTTCCGGAAGAAAACATATGACCCATTAATGTCCATGATCTCTTGCGCACGGTCTGGATTATTATTCAACCAGGCGCGGATCGATTGCATCGTGACCGGTTTTTCGATCAAGCTTTGATCGGCCATTGCGCGGCCGATTGCCACATAAGCGCGGCCATTCGCGCCGTCATAACCGACATGCGTGACGCTGCCATCCGTCATCTTCACATCACCCGAGCCCTGCACTTCGAGGAAGAAGGCATCGACGGGATCATCGACCCAGAGCAACGGCTTCGCGCGCTTATCAAGCGAACCGTTCGAAATTTCAGCACGCGTGTCATACGGCTTCAGATTACTGCCCTCGACCTTGCCGACAATACGCTGGCCGTGGAGATCGGATTTAAATTCGCCGAGATCGACACCGATTAAATCATCGGGACGCGGATAAAGCGGCGTTTGGAAAGATGCGGTCTTCTTGAATGATCCGCGCAGTTGCGGCTCATAATAACCGGTGAAAAGCCCCTCGCCGCCGTCTTTGCCTGTTACGGCATAGGGCTGGAACCAATGTGTCAGGAAGTCACGTGCAGCATCATTGTTACGTGGCGGAAGCATTGCAAGATCGGCACAAGCTGCGGACCAATCCGCTTTAGTTCCCGCAACGCCGAGTTTCGCATCAGGCGCTTTCTTCGTAATTACGGCACAAGATTTAACGAGGGCCGGAATGGCATCGACAAGATTATCGCTATCCCAGCCGGGAAGTTTCGTGAAATCCGTCTTAGTGAGTGTTGGTTTCTCGACTTTAGGCTCACTCGCGCACGCGGTAAGAAAAAGCACGAGCGCAAGTGCGCTGAGATATTTTTGCTTAGCCATGCGTTTCACTCAGGACCCATGTCGGATCGGATGATTTCAGATCGCGTGAGAAGCTCCAAACATCGGTGATTTCTTCCAGCTTGCCGGGACCGCCGCCGATCACGGAACCCGAAGCATCACGCAGCGTATTCTCCTGTTCGCTGACAAAACGAACGGCGATGGTTGCTTTGGTGCCGTCCAATTTTGCCGATGTGGTTTCCGCATCCTTGATCACGACGATTTTTGTTTCGGCTGTCTCACCCGCATTACGCCGCGCTTCAATCGCTGATTGGAACTGCACCAGCACATGCGGCCCTAAAAGTTTCGTCAGTTGCGACAGCTCGCCTTTGGAAAAATCTTCGATGATCGTGATGAAGTTTTGCTTCGCATCTTGCAGAAAGGTTTTTTCGTCAAACGCGGGATCGATATCTTTGATGCTTTGCAAGCTGCCGGCGAGGGATGCGGGCGCAAGATTGATCGGCTTGAAAATCGGCAAGGCACGATCGGCCTTCACGCTCTCGGGCGAGAAGGCTGCGTCTTCTTCGCGCGGCCTTGGCGCAAAAGGATTGGGGCGCGGCACATCGTTTTCATTCCGGCGGCCAAGCACCGACCAGAGCCGCGCAAAAATCACGACCGCAATGATGAGACAAATGAGTGTATCGAGGCCCATGGCGGCATTATAGGGTCCCGGCATTGCAGCGCAATCG
>DASTLS010000098.1:0-4105 GCA_035714725.1 Alphaproteobacteria bacterium
CCGCCCGCATCGGCACCTTCGCCGACTGCACCACCGAAGAAGAGCGTATCGACCAGCATGCCGAGGGCGGACGGCAGCATCGAAAGCAAGCAGCCGCCGATCAGCATCATGAATGTTTTGTTGAGCGGATTTTGGCTCGGGTTATCATAATAATTCTTGAGGCCGAGCACGCCCTGCACGATGAACAAACAACCGGCGACATAAGCCACCATGTTGAAGACATCGATAAACGGCAGCATGTTGTTGGACAGGTTGCAGATCACCTGCCCGGCTGTTGTGGCATCAGCGAAAGCAGGCGATGCAAAGGCCGTGAAAAAGATTGTCGCAAGGGACGCCGCGAAGAACGCGGGCAAACGGCGCGAAAGCCTTAAAAAATATGGCCGACATACGCTCATTAAAGCCTCGAAATACAATCGAAAAATCGTCTCACTACTTTTACCGAACTATACGCAATTGTGCCAAAGAAATACTTAAAAAGCCTTTAATTTCAGGGGGCTTAAACTGACTCACCCCTTGATGGATAAGGGTTTTTTCTTAGCGAAGGCTGCCCTGGCTGCCGTCCACGACCCAATCATCGCCTACCTGACGGATGGCACGGATACGGCCGAGACCGGCCAAAGTATCGCCCACCTGCACATGACGGAAGTCGCTCGAGGAGTTGCCGTTCGAGACCCAGGCCTCATTCGGCGACGCTGCGCGAAGAACCCAATGGCTTGCCGGCGCCGCTGCAACCTTCACAGTGTGAGCCGAGCTCTTGCGGCTCGCGACCTTATGCGACGTCTTGTGAGAGACGTGTGAGACAGGTTTCGCGACCGGCTTTTCCGGGGTTGCGTCGGCCACAACTTCGGTCGGCGTTTCTTCGGTCACAACCGGCGAGGCTGCAGTCACCGGACGCGCATGCTGCATCTGCAGAAGCTGCTGCTCGATCTTGTTGAGGCGATCATCGACATTCGAGCTTGTGGGCGGAGCGGGTTGCGCACCGGCAGCAAGCATGTTGCTGACCTTGCTCAGCTGTTGTGTCGCTTCGGTGAGCGATTTCTGAAGCTCTTCAACATGCGTTGAGAGCGAGTTCAGACGCGCATCGATGGAGGCATCTTTGGGCAACGAAGCAGCAACGCTGTTTGCGGAAGGCGGCGGCGTGAGCAACGGAGCTGACGATGATGCAACCGCAGTGACGGGTGCTGCGGCCGGAACTGGAGCAGCCACCGGCGTCGGAGCTGGTGTCGGCGCAACAACGACGGGTGCAGGCGGAGCCTTGGCAAGCGTTGCTGCCGGAATTGTCGCCGGTTGTTCAGAAGACGCCGGTGCAGAAACAGGTGCTGGCAAGGCTACGGGCGTCGCAACGCCGTTGCTTGATGAAGCAACAGAAACTGTCTTGCTGTCAGCGGATGCAAGCGAGGTTGTTGGTGCGACATCGCTTGCCGGCGTTGAAGGCTTGATATTGTCAATTTCGGAATCGTTCGTGGAGTTGCTGGCCGGCGTTTTAGCTGCAACAGGAACGGGCGCGTTTGATGCGGTGGTCAGCGGCGGCGGCGCGGGAATAGACGGCGATGAAGAATTGCCGGTGCCGAACTGCCAGTAAAGCACGGCGCCCAAAAACAGAAGGCCGCCGAGACCGGCAGCGGCGGGAAGAAGCATCGACTTCTTTTTTTCTTCTTCTGTCTCGAACGATTGCTCTTCTTCGGGAACTTCGCTTTCTTCCGAAACAGTCGCCATTTCCTCGGACGGTTGGTCGGCGAAGTCATCGACGGGCGGCTGGTCGTCGTGCCAAGCCTCGGCTTCGGTCATTTCCTCATGACCGGCCTCTGGATGTTCGCCGTTACCGTACTGATCCGTCATCGTTTAAGCTCCAAAGAAACGTAAGTGCCAGCTTACTGACCGTAGCCGGTTGTGCCAAGCCCCGACACTGAAGGGAAGGCGGAATAAGGCGAGAACGAGCGTTGTGTCGAAGCGGCGTTGCCATAATTTGGATAGGGCACGCTGCTGTTCGCCGTGCTGCCGTAACCGTTCACAGTTGTGCCCGGATAGGCTGATGCACCGAGACCTCCGAGCGGATTTGTCATCCCCGGATAACCAGCGGCGCCTGTCGGCGAATAACCTGTCAGGCCATAACCAGCAGGAAGACCCGCAGCTGCATTCTGCGCAGCGAGTTGCTGTTCTTCCTGAACGGTTGTGTCCATCGCCGATTGCACGAAGAACAAGCCCATCGCAGTACCAGCGCCGACAACGACCAGCGGCTTAACCTGGTTCGCCTGGTTCTGGAAGAACTGGCTCGCAGTTTGAGCGGCGGTGCCGAGGCCCTGATAGATGCCTTGATGGATGCCTTGGTTGGATTGCGTGATGACCGTCGTTGTGCCGTTCGTGGTGAGCGACTGATTGCCCTGACCGATGGCCTGACCGAAACCTTGCAGAAAGCCGGCAGCAGCCGGGAGGATCACGCGCGTGAAGTAGCGTTGATTGACTTCGGTTGCCATGCCGCCGAGCGTCGTATCGGGATCAAGCGCGATTGCGTTGATCGGATAATCTTTGCCCTTGAAATTCACGAGCGTGAATTGGAGGACGAGATAATCGGCATAGCCCGCCGAGATCTGGAACTGGCCGACAGCGCGCGCGCCGGCGAAAGGACCGGAAAGAATTTGCGCCAGAATGGGACCCGGCACATCCGAGTTCGCTTCGGTGAGCAATTGCGCATAGCTGACAGTGCCAGCTGCGACGAGCGTTTTCGCTTGCGACGTTGTCTTGAGCGCATCGGCAGCTGCCTGTTGTTGCGGCGAGAGCTGCGAGCTGCCATTGCCGGTCACAGTCGTACCGTTAGCGCCAATCGCGCCACCCAAAGCATCCTTCGGCTGTTCGGCTGTCTTGATGCCGTGAGGGGTCCAGCTATCCATCAACTGGTTCAGCTGGCGTTGCATCGCTTGGGCAAGCGTATCGTCGAACTGCTCCGGGCGCTGCTGCGGCGCGCCGGGCTGGCCCGGTGCCGGTTGCTGCGCTTGCTTCAATTGCGTTTGCTTCTGGTCCTGCTTCATCTTTTCGACTTCGGCGCGCAATTCGCTCAGCTGGTCTTTCTTCGTGTTGCCGAGTTCGCCGATATCCGTTGTCTGGCCGATCGGCGTCGGAAGCGCGCTGCTGCCATTCTGAAGTGCCTGATTTTCGCGCTCCTGATTGGCGAGGTTGGTTTGTTGCTGCATGTAAGGCGAGCTTGGGCCACCGGGAGGCGCATTCAGCGACGGCGGATTGACAAGATGCGACGTGCTTTGATTGCTTGAGCCGCCAAAGAAGCTGACGCTGGCCGCAACGATAGCGGCAACGGCAATCATAAGAACGATGAGCTTGAACAGAGGACGCGAACGCCATGCTTCGGCGAGGTTAGCCTTCATGCCACCTTGCGGCGGGGCCAGCTCTTCCGTCGGGTTGAAGTCGTGCTCGTGTTGTTCGAAATCGTCGTTATTGTTTGTCATGTCCGTCATCCCGCATGAGCGTCGCCCGCACCATGGCTCCATTGTCCGACATCAAAAGCACCGGCGCATCGCCGATATCATAAACCGTCATGCCGTCTGCCGACGCCACGCTTGCATTCCATGCCGGTGACAAAAGCGTCAGCGGCGTGCGCACATAAACATGGCTATCCATCGACCACGCCATCGTGCGCGCATCGAGGCCTGCGATCTTGAGGCGGCTTGCGCCCGATGGCGGCGTGTTCTCGAGGATCATCATCATATTTTCGTTGCCGGCTTCGAGCTTCGGATGCTGGATGAGCGGCGTCTTGGCGCCTGGGCCCATCTTTGCGATACGCGCATCGAAACGCATATCAACCGAAGGACCGCCAGCAGTGAGGCGGAAAATCACAGGTGTCGGCAAATCCTTGAGCAGCACCGAGAGATTGCCGTCGCCGACGCGGGTTAAAGGCATCACACGTACAACATGAGAACCTGCTGACGTGGGCGAGACTTCAAAATTGCCGCCGATGCCGACATCCAAAATCGGCCAAGGCTCGCCGGTCGCATCGACCATATTGATCGTCGTGACATAACCGGCAGACAGGTGAACTTGCGGCGGTTGAACGCCGGGATCGAGCGAAACGGTTTCAACGCGCACTTCGCTCTTT
>DASTLS010000099.1:0-2802 GCA_035714725.1 Alphaproteobacteria bacterium
AGCGCCATCACGAAAGCGGCCAGTATGATCTTTCTCATTATTCCCCTCCGCAAGACGTTCAGCGAGCTGAGGATTTATAAGGATGTTTTGGTTAAAATTTACTTTGCAGTATTTGTTCTAAATTAGAGATATATTAACTTCGAAATATAAAGGACACTGTAAACCTAGTGCTCCGAAGACAAGATCGGGGGGAAGCTTTCATTCAGGCAGTGCGGATGCGCACGATTTGACGCCAGGCTTCCAGGGCCGTTGCTCACAACTCGCGATGGGGCGGGTCGATTGGCTGTCAAACCTCAGCGCTCGGGACTTTAGGGAAGCCTGGCCATCATCGGCCCTCATGCGTCAACTGCACTACGCCGGCTGTGGGCGTGCAGATCGCATTCTTCGCAGTATCGGACGCTCTATGTAGAGGTAACAAACGATTGCAAAGGCCAGCGAACCCAATGCGATAAGCGCGGGCTGCGCGGCGTGCGGCACACCGACGCGCAGCAGCAGCGCCGTGACCATGATGCCGGTAAGAACGTGCCAAAGGTAAATGGAATAGGAAGCGTCCCCGAGGAAATGCAGGAATGCCAGTCTCGGAACGCCTTGCTCCCGCTCTGCAAAAACAGCGCCCGACAACAGCAGCGCTGCCGGTACGCCCCAGCGAACCACCCGGTCGAAATGCGCCATCAGATCACTCGCCAGCAACAACACCAATCCGGCAATCATCAAGCCGAGGGCCGCGCGAAAAGGCAACCGGAAGCCCTGCTTCCATAAGCGCCCGATGACGATCCCCGCCGCAAATTCAAGAATGATCGGCTGCGAGAAAACACGAACATAGCTGAAGGGCAGGAGGTAATGGGCAATGACGACGGTCGCCAAAGCCGCCATCAGGAACCAAAACCGCCTGAGTTCCGGCAGAAGCAAAGAAATGGAAAAGATGAGGTAGAAGAGTATCTCGTAGGATAAGGTCCACCCCTGCTCGACAACGGGATGCAGTGCTTCGTCCTTCATGATCGGCAGGAAAAACAGCGAACCGATCAAATTGCCGATACTCGCATCCGTGTTGAAGAAAAACTGCGGTTTCAACACGGCCACGATGAATGTTACCGCCGTCGCAATCCAATAAAGCGGCACGATTCTGATAAGCCGGCGCAACATGAATTCTTGTGGACCGACCGGTCTTCCCTCGGTCGCAACCCACATGATGAAGCCGCTGATGACGAAGAATATATCGACACCCGCCGCTCCGACCTTGAATTCCAAGCCGTATGTCTCGCTGACATGGAAGCAAAGGACGGAGATCGCGGCGATGGCCCGCAAGTACTGAATGCTTATGATATCGTTGCCGATTTTCAAGACATGGCTCCGCGCCGACGCCTTGCCGGCCAGTTTGGCGATAGACGAGTCGAAAGGCCGGACACGCATGCAGAATCGCTTGGAGGGCACGGCGGGCCGAACGTCACCGTGCCAACAATTTCAATGAATATAGATGATATCCCGCCGGTTTCGTGACAGAAATCGGGCATTTATCGGAATGTTGGTGTTGGCATCGGCGCCGATAACTGTGAACAAAAATCCCGGAATGCGCCGCGGCAACCTCAGTAAAAACAATTGTTTAGCGCGCATCGGCTTCATACAGCCGCATCACGACGGCGGTGCACATGCCGGCTCGAAGCTCCGAAGAGCGGCACCGGATTTGACGAGGTGATGGAATTCAGCGTCAATTCAAGATCGTAAGTTAACAAGGCCGGATCGGCGCTGAAAGAGTAGATCACGGCGCGATGCGACATGCCGTAGCGAATGGTCGTTGCGGGGCTAGAGGCAAAGAGATGAACGACCAGACCTATTCCCGCGGCTCGACCGCGATCTCGGATCCGCGCTGGGCCTTCTTCATCGGCGGGCTTTGGCTCGTTATCATGTCGGCCTCCCTGATTGAAAGTTACGCCTATCGCTATGCCGGTGTGTTGCTGGTGCTTATCTCGCTCGTTTTGTACCTGCGATCCTCGCCAAGGCCCTCCATCGATTGGCGGGGTTGGCTTTGCTTGGCGTGGGGCACCTATGCATTGCTGCGATTTTTGCTTCAGTTTGCACTGCAAAGCGATCATCCCACCGGCGATCGCGATCTGCTTTTTCTGATGCCGCTAACCTTTCCGCCTTTCGGATATATTCTGTTCCTGTGCTGGTCTCACATCGAGAGACTCATCGCCGTCTATTTCGGCTTCGCGCTTCTCGTCCTTCTGTGGAGTCTACACATTGACGAGATTGCCGCGGGCAAGACGATCATTCCGTTGATCCAGCACAATCAAATACATGGGGCAGTTTGCTGCGGCATGATTTTCATAGGAGCCGTATTCTGGCTGCTATATTACCTGACCGAGGGAGCCGATAGGCGCACGATGCGGCTTTACGCTTCCATTCTTTCCCCTCTGATCTGTCTGCTTTGCCTCCTTGGTATCTACGGGGCAAAATCGAAAGGTGTCTGGCTTTCGCTCGTTCCGGTTTTGCCGATCCTGGCATTTCTGACACTGCGCAGCCTAAAGCAGCGACTAGCGGTGCCGTTCGTGCTCACCTGCGTTGTGTTGCTTGCCGGCGGCATCTATGCCGTCAAAGACAATATCGAACGGACAGCCGGACCGACGATTTCCGCAACCCTTGCGATGTTCGAGAATGCCGGCACGACCGAGCCGGTCGGTCAAGCGGTCTCGCGGTCCATAGAGAGCGGCAACACGCCGATAGCGATGAGTGAACGCCTCCAGCTCTGGGCGAATGCCTGGGAGCTGTTTTCCACCGCGCCGATTTTCGGCTGGGGGACCGAGT
>DASTLS010000100.1:0-8020 GCA_035714725.1 Alphaproteobacteria bacterium
AGCCGCGCCGGATGATAATTGCAAAATCGTGCGCGCGGTTTCGCCCGCAATCGGACCACATGCATAATCGGCCTCGATACCGAAATTCACGCCGCGGAAATTAAACGCCTTCGTCACGCGCGAGGCGACGAGGCTGACAAGGCCGCCGAGAATGAACTGGTCATTGATCTCGCTAAAACTGCCGAGCGCCTTTTTACGCACGTCATCGATCTGCGATTTCTTTTCCGGATTGGCGTTCGCCATATATTGAAGCGCGTATTGCGTCGCGACGCGGTCGGACAATTCGCGGTTAAGCTCGAGCGAGATGCCGCTATCGGCGATCACATGGACTGCGTCACCATCCAGCGTCGCGGGATTGATGCCGTTATCGCGGAATGTTTTCTCGGCAAGCAGCACGCTTAGCAACTGCACCTTGTCGATGAACGGCCAAACTTTCGGCGGGAGGCGATATGAGGTCGAGCGGAAAAGATCGGCGACATCGCTGATATCGGCTTCTGCCTCGGCGCATAAAACGACATCTTCATATTTCGGCGCAGGTGCGGGCAAAGCTGCGATGTCTGCGTTGCGGTAATCCTGCAGCCAGAGATGGAAATTGGCGCCACCAAAGCCGAACGAAGAAACCCCTATATTTATTGGGTTTTTGCTTTTTCCCAACGTGGCCTTGTCTTTCCCGACCGCAAGATTTGTTTTCTTGCTGTCCGGGAAGTTTTCGAAATAGGGGCTGGGCGGAACCGTCTTTCTCTCGAGCACGCCGAGCGCGCGAAGCAATCCCGCAGCGCCCGCCGTGCCCATCGTGTGGCCAACATTCCATTTCGAAGAACCGACAGGCAGTTCAGGTGTTGCGTTGAAGAACGCTGCCAGTGAATTTAATTCGGTCTGATCGCCGACTTTCGTGCCGGTGCCGTGCGTCTCGATATAATCCATGACCGGCACATCGCCGCCATACACACGATTGTAGCAAAGCGCCTGTCCTTCGACAGTCGGCTCCGTCAAGCCACCCTGCTTGCCGTCGCTCGAGCCATCGATATTTTTGACAATACCTAGAATAGGAAGTTTTGCACGGCGTGCTTCGCCAAGCGTGGTGATAAGAAAGGCAACCGAGCCTTCGCCGAGAGCCATGCCCTCTGCCTTGCGATCAAACGGACGCGGCATCTTCGATGTGAGAACACCGAGCTGCGAAAATGCGATCAGCGCGCCGACATGGCCGAGATTATCGTCAGCCCCACCGACAACAGCATAACGCGCAAGCCCCGCACGCAGCCGCAAAGAAGCCGTATAAAACGCGGCCAGAGCCGATGCACAAGCCGCATCGGTACGAATGGCGATGCCGCCGAAGCCGAAACGCTGGCGCATCGTTACACTCATGGATTCGACTTCATCGTTTCGATTACGCAAGAATTTGAAACGCTCGAGTTCCGGCTCCAGCAAAGGCAGAAGATCTTCGCCGCCGCTCTGCTTGATGCGCTTGATGGCTTCGTCGAGATGCTGGTTGATGCAATTCGCCGGCATGCTCGGGCGGCCAAAAACAAAATCCGTTTCGGCACGTGCATCCGCGGGCAAAATATTTTCGACGCACTGGCGCACGGCTTCGATTGCCATGACATGCTGCATCATATTTTCGTCGAACGGCACGTCGATGGTTTTGGCGATCTCCACCAGACGACTGCGCGAGACCGGCGCGCCCATGGTTGTGTAGGAGGCATCCGGAATGCCGCGACGCGGATCGAATACGAGTGCGCTGTAGGGGCGAAAACTGTTATCGGCCTTGGTGAGATCGCAAACGGCCGAATGTCCGGCCATGGCATTATCCCAATATTGCTTGGGATTATCGGCCCCCGGCAGCACGGCGCCCGCGCTGACAATAACGATATCCGAAGCGTTGTTATTGGGTTGCATAATTGTGCTTTGTTCCTAAACAGGCTACGTTTCTGTATAACGAAAAAAGCCCAAAGGGCCAACATTTTTGGGATTCGACGCGCCCCATGAGGCGCTTTAGGATGTGCCCATGACAAACGCGAAATCACGCCCCGCGCCCTTGCCGCCGGAGGCTTATTGGAAGCCCGAATGGTTTGAGGCCGAGCAGCGCACGCTGTTTCGCGACAGCTGGCTTCTGGCCGGCATCAAACAAGACCTCGCCAATCACAACGATTATATCTCCACCACCGTTGCAACCGTTCCCATCATCGTCCGCAATATGCGCGGCGAGTTGATCGCATTTCATAATATCTGTTCCCATCGCCATTCGCTTATTCATGCAAAAGGCAAGGGAAATGCGCCTTTTCGCTGCATGTTCCATGGCTGGATGTATGGGCCGGACGGCGTGCCGGTCGCCATTCCCGATAATGACCGCGCATTTCAATTCGAGAAATCCGACCGCGAAACTTTGGCGCTCAAGCGTGTTGCTGTCGAAAGCTGCGGCAATTTTGTTTTCGTGCGTCTTGCGCCGGAAGGACTGTCGCTCAAGGAATTTTTGGGGCCGCTATTCCCACGTCTTGAAGCGATCACGACACGCTTCGACATTCTTTACGGCAAGCATGAAGCAACTTGGGCTTGCAACTGGAAGCCGGGCATCGAGGTTACTCTCGAAGCCTATCACCTGCCCTATGTTCATGCCGGCTCGCTCGCCAATCATATTGGCAATCCGCAAAACCTGCCGACAGCAATTGTAGGCCCTGATGAGCCATACGGGCATACTGATTACTTCGGCCTGCACTCGACTACGATCTCTGCCATGTCGAAAACTAGCACCGATCAGCTGAGCATGATCGCGAACGGCTTGCGGCTGCAGCGCAATGAATTGATCTCCGCTTATGATCATTATTTCATCTATCCAAATCTCATGCTGAGCGTGAGCGGCGATGCTGTTGCCTGTGCCGAACTTTATGAGCCTATCGGCCCGGGGCAGACTGCGGTCACTTGGTGGCTCACGACAAGCCGACCGGAAGATCCCAGCATCTGCGGCAGCCCCGATTGGAATTACGCCATGACGGAATTATCGAACTGGACGAAAACAGTGATGTCCGAAGATCATATCGTCTGCGAAGGCGTGCAGATCGGCGTGCGGCATGCAGAAAAGCACGGCTGCCTCGGCGTACCGGAAGAGCGCATCCACCATCTTCAGCAAAATATCTTGGATGCCTTGAACGCGGAAAACCCAACAAAAACGGCCACTCTTGCGCGCATTGCCTGAGGCATGTTTTGCAAGGCGCTTTCGCCAAAGCCACAGTCATGCTACCAAAAACCATGCCCCAACCGATGAGCCAACAGACCGCATCCGACGCGCAAGGACTTGAGGAGCTGCTGCAGAAACGCCGCAGCATCCGGCTTTTCAATGGCCAGCCCGTTCCCGATTATGTCACGCGGCGCGCGCTTGAATTGGCCCTTCTTTCGCCGAGTTCATCCAACCTGCAGCCCTGGCGTTTTTATCGTTTGCAAAACCCATCGCCGGAAGCGCGTGCATGTTTCCTCAACCAAGCTCCCGCAAAAACTTGCCCTGAGATTATTGTCGCTGTCGCACGGCCCGATCTGTGGTCTTCGACCAATGATAAGATCATCGCCTTCCTTCAGGAAAAGAAGCCGCCGCATTTCGATTACCTGATGAATTATCACGGGCGGCTGACGCCTTTCTCGCACGACCGCGGTTTTCTCGGCCTTAAAGGCAGAATTCGCGCCTCTATCATATGGCTATTCGGCCTTCTGCGCCCGGTTTGCCGTCAGGGATTTTCCAAAAATTCCTTGCGCGAGATCGCTGTGAAAAGCACGGCGCTTGCATGCCAGACTTTCATGCTGGCGATGGCCGAACAGGATTATGACAGCTGCCCGATGGAAGGCTTCGATCACAAGCGCCTGCGCAAACTTCTGAAATTGCCGCGTGCCGCCGTGCCTGTTATGGGCATCGCCATCGGCAAGCGCAATCCGACTTACGCCCCACCTGCCCGCATGCGTTTTGAGTATGATGAAACGGTCATCGACGTTTGAGGGTCGCGTCCGGCTGCTCTGGTGCCGGGAGGATGACACGGATGATTTGCCGAAGAATTGGCAGGAATTGGCTTCGCCCGCCGAACGTGAACGCGCATCGAATATGAAATCGTCGGCGCGGGCTTATACATTCCTGCGCACGCGTGCGCTCCTACGGCAGGAACTGGCCGTACTTACAGGCCTGAAAGCGCCGGAAATTCCCATCAAGCAAACGCCGGAAGGACGGCCTTTTCTGGCGCTTGCGGATACCTCTCTCGATTTCAGCCTATCGCATTCCGAAGGGCATATTTTCATCGGCATTCTTGAAGGCGGTCGCCTCGGCATCGACCTTCAATATATGGATACCGAAACGCCGGTTGAGAAATTGGCAAAGCGTTTCTTTACGCCGGAAGAATATCAGGCCGTGGAAAGCGCTGCCGACATGCGCATGCAATTCTTCAAGATCTGGAGCCTCAAGGAAGCGCGTTTCAAGCTTGGTGACGTGAAAGACGCCAAGGTCGAAGAGGAAATCGGAATTTCAGGAGATGGCTTCGCTTACGCTGTTTGCTGTATAGCGGCCTAGTTTACGCAGGCACAAAAACGGAAACCGGTCGGCGGCGTCGAGACGACATCCGTCGGCGAGTCTGCATCGTTGATAACAATGTACGAACCTTTTGTGCCGCTGTAAGAACAGCCGGAATGATAGCCGGAACTCGCGTTATAAGTGGCTGTGACAGTAGATGCCAGCATTGCTGTCGCTAAAGTCGAGCAACTTGTCGCCGAGCCGTTATCGGAGCTGCCAACTCGCTGTACGCCAGACTGATCGGAACCGCCATGGGTTGAACATGTTGTGTCGCAATTGGCGCCCGACGCCCCGATATAATAACAAGAGCCTCCCATTTTAGTGCCGCCGCAACTCGTTGATGAGTCGCAGGCACAGAACCGGTAATACCCCGACGAGGACGAGGCGCATGTCGTTGCCGCATAGGTGTAATCATTCACGACCGTCGTCTTGCCCGGCACTTTGCCGCAGCCATAGGGATAACTTGAATAGGTCGATGTGGTGAAATAAGTGGCTGTATATGAAGCCCCCATAATAGCGGTCGCGACCGCGCTGCAACGACCCGTACCCGATGTATCCGCGCTGCCGATATAGGTCGTGCCTGTGGCATTGCACGTACTACCCGTTTGGGCCGTGCAGACTGCAGTGCAGGTCTGGCTACCCGAGGTGTCAACGTAATAGCAGTAGCCGTTGTAAAAGTATCCGCTGCCGGTGCAACCAGAATTGAGGCAGGAACCGATGGTCACGCCGCTCGGCGGTCCGCTGTATTGGCTGAGCCATTCGCTGGCGGATTCTGTAATCGCACATTCATTGGCCGATGCGGCGTTGGTGAATTTTTTGCAGGTCGCGAACGCCGTCAATTGTTGTGTCGTGCTTACCGTCACAGTGGTGCATGCGTTCACCACAGCATGAGCATGCGGCACGCATCCAAGCATCAAAAACGCCGCGATAAAACCGATGCGTCCGAGACCCATGAACCACGAAACAGAATGTGAAACCGAAAAGCGCATGCAGTGATTGTTTAGAAGAGGCGGCAGGTGCGGGTCAAGATAACGCTATATATTTCAAGGCACAACGGCTAAAGTTGCTCACTTATATACCTATATGCTGCAAGCCCTCTTAGAGACCGCGAATGCACATCCAGCGCAGGCTTGAGACCCCGGCATCGGCCCCCACTTACGGCATCCACATCCTCAAAGCCTGGATGATTTTTTTCCAGATTCTGGCGCACGCCCATTTATGGGCGGTCGGTACCAATTCCTTTTTGACCAACCCTTTCGCCGACCCGATATGGATTTACATCGCCATGGGTTTCGGCTGTTTCGGCATGGTTGTGCCCATGACGGCAGGCGCTGTATTGCGCATGATATGCACGGCCGATAAGAATAATCGCGTCGTCAATATCGACTGGCGCTCCATGATAACGACGATGCTTCTTTTGGCGCTCTTCGAATCCACCAAAGATGCATTTTTTTACGACCTCTCGGCCTTCTTCATGTGGAACGTCCTGCACCTGATCGCTGTGACAGTGCTGCTGATGCTTTTCATCGCACAATTTGGAATGAGGTGGCTTTGGTCGGCTGCGCTCACGATTTTATTCATCACGCCTTTCGTCATTCGCTCGCTCGATCCCTATGAGACCTTGCTGACAAAAAGCCTGATCACCCCCGATTGGCCGTTACAAGGAATTGTCTTCGCCGGAATTCTGACGCTCATTGCAGGGGTCCTGCGTACCAAGCTGACGCACAGCAACGCCTTCATGCCGAAACACAAAAAACGCATGATGATCGTGCTGGCCTTAAGCTGGCTTCTCGCCACCATCGGTTGCCTTCAAATGCGCAACGGCATCATGACGATTTCAGCGTTCAAGACACTCTGGATCGGCGCGCTTGCCGGCACGCATAGCGGCTTGCATATCTGGGGCTTCTTTCCATGGGCCGGCACCATCATGCTCGGCTTTCTGATTTATGATCTGATCATCCGCGCGCACTCAAAGCCCATATTCATAGCCTGTCTTTTCGTATGCGGTACGATTCTTCTGGCTTATTTCTATTATGAATTTGGGCCCGATACGGCGATGATTTTGGGCGTCACAAAGCGCAGCGTGCTTTCCGGCATCTATCTGAACCGCCAGCCGGCGCTCGCAATTTTGATCATCGGTCTTTTCTGCACTATGGCGCCTGTTTCATATCTGCTCATGCGGCTCGGTTGCGAAAGAGGTTATGTCATCGCCCTCAGCCGCTCCATCCTCTGGATTTATATTTACCAGACATCTTTGCTTGCGATTGCGCCGCCCTATTTCAAGAAATGGCTGCCGGGCGATGAAGGGTTGATCGCCTATGCGATCTTTGCGCTGGCCTCATCGCTTGCGCTGCCGTTGATTTTGCAGCGCATACCTTTTCGGATTCACTTGCAGATTAAAAAGCGCGCCGCTGAGGTTTAGCGAGCCGGCGTTGAGATCTGGATTGCCTTGTGCTTCGGATGTGCATCGACCTTATCGATGACCTTCTGCAGCTTGGCATCAAGGCTCTTGTTGCGATCAGCCAATTCCTTGTTCTGTTGTTCGAGCAACTTGATCTGCTTCTCGAGGTCGGTCATGCGGGTATCGGTCTTGCCCTTCCAATCCATCAGGATTGCGACCTTGCCCTGAAGATCCGTGACCATGCTGCTGAGTTTCTTCACGGCTTCGATCACCGGCAGGACGAGGCGGTCGTAAGCGACTTCCTTATAGCCATTACCGTCGGTCTTCACCGCTTCAGGCAAGACCTTCTCAACTTCCTGCGCGATCACGCCGTATTCGGCCTTATCGTCCTTCTTCCACTTGAAGTGAACGGTGCGCATGCCGTTGACGATAGCGAGACCGTCACGGTCGAAGTCCTTGATGTCTTTCTTCAAGCGAATATCCGACGATGAGAAGTAGCCGGAAGCGATGACGTTGCCGTTTACCGTTAAAGCGTAGCCAGATGTAACCGAAGTAGTATTGATACCAACCTGAGGTGCTTCAAGGTCAATCGAACCGTATGTGGCCGAACCATTCCATGTACCAATATTCCAGACACCGCCGCTCGATGGCTTCATAAAGAGGTAAGGAGCTGTCGCACTATAATCCGTAGGATAAAGATCCAAAAATTCAGCAGACGAAGCCATTGCACCATTCTGTAGCTTCGTGGTGCCGCCATAAACATTGAATAGACTTGTAGGCGCTGACGAACCAATGCCGACGCTGCCGCCCCACGCATTGATGATAATGTTCTTCTTCGTCGTGTTGGCGTTGTTATGCGCTTCCATCGCGAAATTGCCGCTGGTCGAGTCATAGAAGAGGTAGCCGTGCACGTCAGCCGACCAGCTGCCCACCGATGAAGGTCCGTTCACATCAAGAACTTGCCCTGATCCAGGAGTATTCGTACCAATACCGACGGCACCTGAGGTGACGCTGTGCACATCGGCGTTTGCGTTACGAAGGCGAACGTTATAACCGCTTGGCGCGTTGAGATAAAGATT
>DASTLS010000101.1:0-9179 GCA_035714725.1 Alphaproteobacteria bacterium
TCGATGTCGGACATCACAGGCCCGTGACGCGTGGTGCGCACTTTGAGCGTCACGTTGAAGCCGTGCTTCACCTTGATTACTTCCTCGCGCACATCAAACGGCTTGCTGCCGCTTGGATCGATATTCTTCGGCACTAAATATTGGTCGTCATGATCGGGATCGACCGTCTCGATAAATAAATCCTGCGCATCGCTTCCCGTCGTCGTGAAGCCCCAGGCGATATGATCGTTCTGACCAAGCAGAATGATCGGCAAGCCCGGCACGGTCGCACCCTTCACGGAGTAATTCGGCGTCACGATACGCGCGAGATACCAAAGGATCGGTGCTTCCAATTCCAGATGCGGGTCGTTCGCCAAGATCGGCTTGCCGGTTTCGGTGCGCGAGCCCGCGATCACCCATTCGTTCGACGCGCCGTGATCGAGCCCCGTGAAATGCCCCAGCTGATCGAGCGCATCCGGGACATTTTCGACCTTCTGCAAACTATGCGGCGAGACGGTGATGGGTGCGATGCCCGATTGCATTGGGAAAATCGCGAACATCTGCGATGGCGTGAGCTTTTGGGCCAGATGCGCACGCAACATCTCGAGCTTGTAGTTATGGCTCAATTGCAAGCCCATCAGCTTGCCCCACACAACAGAGTCCGCGATCTGCCACGGCTCCGGCGTGATGCCGAGGATCATAAATTCAGGCGGCAGCTTGTTCGCATGCGTCGAGAGCCACGCATTCACGCCATCGGCATAGGCCTGAAAATAAGCGCGCGCTTCCGGGGATAAAGCTTCGGCGCTGCTTTGCGCCAAATTATAAAGTCCCAACGTGCGAATGAATTTATCGATGGGGAGCGTATCCGAGCCCAGCACTTCCGAAAGCCGGCCCTGCCCTGCACGACGCTGCATTTCCATCTGGAACAAGCGCTCGCTGGCATGGATGTAGCCAAGCGTACGCGCGGCATCATTCATGCTGGATGCAAAAATATGCGGCACGCCATTTTCATCGCGATAAACATGCGCGGGCGATTCCAAACCCTGCATCGTCACATCGCCGCTGTAATCGGGCATCGAACGGTGGAACTGATAGCTCATGGCGCCTATCGCAGCAGCGGCCAGCACAACGATCAGGATGAGAAGGCAAAGAAGCGCGCGGATGAGTTTTTTCTTCATGAGGGCCCCGAGGTGAGAGCCAAACGGTAATAGAAAACACCTATCGGAACAATGGAATAATAGGTAACGTACTTTTCATGCAGCAAAAAACCTTTCAGGGATTCGGCCATCCCGGCTTTCATACAGTTGCTTATACCGAATGGGGCAGTGATACATCGCAGCCGCCAATCATGTGCGTGCATGGCCTCACCCGCAACGGGCGCGATTTCGATTGGCTCGCTGAAAAACTACAAGCGACGCGCCGCGTCTTCTGTCCCGATATGCCGGGCCGCGGCAAAAGCGACGATCTGACCGATCCCGCGTTTTACAGCTATCCCCAATATGCCAACGATATGGCGATCTTGATGGCGAAAACAGATTCCAAGCAGGTGGATTGGGTCGGCACATCGATGGGCGGTCTGCTCGGCATGCTGGTGGCGTCACTTCCCAACAACTCCATCCGCCGCCTCGTGATGAACGATGTCGGGCCTTATATTCCGCGCGCGAACATGAAGCGCATTGCCGATTACGTCAGCATGCCGACGAGTTTTGTCGATCTCGATCAGCTCGAGCGTCATATCCGCACGATCTATGCGCCGTTCGGCATCAAGCGCGATGAGGATTGGAAGAAACTGGCATCGACCAGCGCCCGTAAATTGCCCGACGGCAAGCTCACGCTCGCGCATGACACGGCGATTGCGAAAAATTTCTCTGCGCTCGAGGCCGATGTGGATTTTTGGGACATCTATGACAAGGTGAAATGCCCGACGCTCGTCATTCGAGGCAAAGACAGCGACATTCTTTCAAGCGAAACCGCGCAGCAGATGACGCAACGAGGCCCGAAAGCGAAAATTGTCGAGCTGCCAGGCGTCGGCCATGCACCGGCACTTATGGATGCCGATCAGATCAAGCTGATCGCGGATTTTCTGGCTTAAGGATTTTTCCGGCTGCGGAAATGGATATGCCGTTGTCTCGGTTTCGGCACATGCGGTGCTTCCGGACGCGGCGCCATATGACCACCCATCGTACGATCGATCGCACGCGCGAGTGGGCGCGCTCTCAAACCTGTATCGACGAGAACAGCAACACCGGCAGCTGCGGCGGCGAATAAACCCGGCACGCCAGCAACGAAAGCAACGCCGGCGGCAGTCGCAGCTATCTCGCTCACAGCATAAGTCTCCGGTGTGTTGAGCTTATGTTGAAAAGCTCTTGCAAACGCATCCATGAATATCTCCCCAAAATTCTTTAATTATCGAGATAGCCTAACATGCAAGTAATTCGACCTCAATTGCAGTTAAGCCAATGAAATCAGGCCCAAATGGGACATAGAGTCTACATGCACTCGCCGTCGCCGAAGAGTGCCGCCATGCCGCAAGCCGAGGCAAAAACCGGCGCGGGCTGAAAGCCGACCTTCGGCACCGTGCGGAATTTCTGCAGCTTATGCGCGGCATCGCCGAACGCAACCGTGAGATAGAGATCGTAATTCACTGTGCGATTGACACGGTCAGCGCCTTCAAGCATCGCGGCACAACCGGTGTCGGCAAGGAGATCGCCCTTCGCTGCGTTCTCGCCCGCGAGGTAATAAATATTCCGCGTGATGTAACGAAGGCGCACGGCATCCGGCCCAACGCGGTGACCGTACGCATTCATGCTGTCGAGGCCATAGGGATAAGAATTATAAACCGGGCATTGCGCGGCATCGGGCGTGGTGAAGCCTTGCTTGCCGCCTTGCGCGCGCGCCGCCGTGAAATAGAGATAGGAGGATGGGTTTGCGGCAATGAAGCGGACATTCACATGCTGCTGATCAAGAATATCCGGCGCTTGGCCGAGCGCGGCATAGCGCTGCACGAAATCGCCGCCCGCGCCATGCCCCGCGATCACGACCTGGGTGAGATCGGGAAAAAACTTCTTCTCCCCGAGATAGAGCAGCAGCAGATCAAGGGCGGTGAAGGAGCTGATGCCTTTGCCCTGCCCCTGTGCGACAGAGTCGCCGCCAACCTGCCAGCCATCGAGCGGCCAGCGCGCGAACATTTTACCATTATCGGGTAGCTCGCCGCCGAAACGCGCCAGATCGGCATCCTCGAGGAATTGCGGCGCGAGGATCATCGTTGTGGTGTTTTCGGGCCCGGCGAGGCCTGAAATCATCGCAAGCGTGGCGCGCGCATCACGGGACGTATCGTGAATAACGATCACGGCCTTGGTCAGACCGGCATGCTCGCCTTCGAAAGGATGGTTACTCGCAACGGGTAACAGCTGGGGCGCCGCATCCGGCGCAGCGCCATAAGGCAAAACCGGGAAATAGCTAACCGACATTTGAGGCGTCGAATCCTCGGCTTTGGCTGTTGCAAACGCAAAACAGGCCGCGAGAAAAAGGGTGAGAATGAGGCAGGTATGCTTGCGCATGGGGATAGGGCTATCTAACATTATCCGCATGGAGAAGCCAGTTTCAGTTGCACATAACCGCCTGCGAGTCGCCGCCCTTGTGGATTTGCCGCGCTCTGCGCAATCGGGCGGTCATGTGAAATGCTGGGAACGGCTGGCGCTCGCCGCCTCCCAAAGCACGCTGCCGCTCGATCTCACGGTTTATTTCTCAGGTCCGCGCGGCGAAGAAATTATCAATGAGCGGGCGCGGATGCGCCAGTTGCCGCCGGTCTTCAGCACGGCGAAGCTTCGTTTCCTTCCCTACACGCCGGATTTCACCGACCTTGCTCCCTATCACGCGCCACTCGCGCGCGAGCTGAAAGATTACGACCTCATCCACTCGACGGACGGATTTTTTGCCTATGCGCAGACGGCAGATCGCGTCAGCCGCAAATACGGCATTCCGCTTACAACGTCGTTCCATACCGACACGCCCGCCTATACCCGCATCTTTACGAAGCAAGCTATCAGCAAGATTTTCGCCAATTGGCCATGGCTCAAGAAAAAGCTGATCGTCGATTGGGATTTTCCGGAGCATCAAGGCCGGCAGATGGAAAAGAAGCTACGCGAGCATCTCGAAGATTGCTCTTACGCGCTCGTCACGCGTCAGGAAGATTTCGCCTTTGCCGAAAGCGTTCTCGATGCGCGGCATGTGAAGCATCTGCGCCTCGGCGTCGATAAGAAAATGTTCGGTCCGCACCGACGTGACCGCGAAGGCATCGAGCGCGATTATAAAATTCCACCGGGCCGCACCATTTTGCTTTTCGTCGGTCGCGTCGATGTCGGCAAAAACATCCATACGCTTGCCGAAGCGATGGAAAATCTGATCAAGGAAGGGCGCAATCTGCATCTGCTCGTGGCAGGTGTCGGCCCTGCCGAGCATGACGTCATTCGCCATCTCGGGTCTCACGTCAGCATGCCGGGCTTTGTGAAGCCGGATGAACTGGCACGGCTTTATGCCAGCGTCGATGCGTTAGCACTCTGCTCTGAAGTTGAAATTCGCAGCATGGCGGGCGTGGAAGCGATGGCATCATCCTGCCCCGTGCTGGTGTCGGAAAAGAGCGGCGTAGCGCAACTTTTTAATAACACACCCGCGATGAAAGTGGTGCCGAGCGGCATCCCCAGTTGGGAAAAAGCGATCCGCGAGTTCATCCTCGACGGCGTGATCAAGCAGAACATCATGCGCCATGCCGCAGTCGCTTACAGCAGCGATCATCTGGCGAGCTGGGAACAAGTTCTCGCTGAAGATCTCTTCGCTGTCTGGCAAAAGGCCGCAGCTATTCCAAGAGACGAAGCCGCGTGATGTTCGGAAAGAACATCCTCATCCTCGTCCCGCATCCGGATGATGAGATCGTCGCATGCTCTGCCACCATTGCTCGCGCGCAACGCGAAGGTGCCAAGATTTTCGCGCTCTATCTCACGCACGGTTGCATCGCCAAAGATGTAATGTGGCCGTGGGACCGTAAAAACTACGATTCCATTGTCACCCGCCGCCGCGCAGAAGGCGAAAGCGTCGCGCAATTCCTCGGCATCACCCCTGTCGGCTGGTTTCCGCGCCCGGCGCGGCATTTGTGGCAAGAGATGGGGAAAGTGCGCGATGAGATCGAGGCTGCGATCACGGCCAACGCTATCGATCAGATCTGGGTTCCGGCTTACGAAGGCGGCAATGCCGATCATGATGCACTCAACGCTATCGGTCAGATTTTCAAATCGCGCGTCAGCGTTCTGGAATTCGCGGAATATAATTATTTCCATCGCCGCACAAACTCGCAAAACTTTCCCTATGCGGATGGCAATGAGATCATTTTCGAACTTACGCCCGATGAGCAACGCAAGAAACGCGACGCGCTCCGGATGTACAAATCTGAAAAACAAAATCTGAATTATGTCGATGTCCGGCGCGAAGCGTTCCGCCCACTCGGCAATTACGATTACAGCCAGCCGCCGCATCCCGGCACGCTTTGGTACGCACGCTTTCAATGGGTACCGTTCAAGCATCCCCGCGTGGATTTCACTAATCCCGCCGATGTTTCTTCAGCGATTATGCGCTTTCTGCCGCCGACCTAAGCATCTGATTTTCAAAAGAAAACAATCCTGCGCGTGAGAGGGTCCCCCTCCGCGTGATATAATGCCGCGCATATTAAGAGTTTGATTTTTAGGGCGATTATGGACCGCAGGCATTTTCTAACCTCGTTCGCTGCACTTGCAGCGGCTTCAGGCGCACGCGCCAAATCCGCGCCTGCGAAAAATACGCGCCTCGAAGATGTCGATTTCGACGAGTTGCTCAAAGACGTAAAGACCGATCTCGATAAAGACGGTATCCCCCTTCCCGTTAACTACACGCCGTTTCCGAAGACGGCGATTAACAGTCCGATATATGATGTGAGCACCGATACGCTTGAAGGCGAAGACGATAACCTCAGCGCGCTGTTGCACGAACGCGAACGGCTTAATGCGCTCTATGACAATGAAGATTCATGTATGCATATGGCGCTGGAAGGATCGCCGCGCAGCTGGCGTGCGTTCACTCTGCTGCATGAAATGGCGCATCGCATCTCATACTTCAAAGGCGCAAACGGTTTCAGCCTTTTTGAAGAAGCCACCTGCGCCGTTAACAAGATTCCGGCACAAGATTTCCAAACCTACTTCATCAATATAAGCGGCGATATCGATCCGCCGGCGTCTTTCGTCAACGACGATCTTTACACATATAACGTTGATCTTCTTTCCAAACTCCAGGGCCATGACGACATTCTCGTCGCCTACGGCACTCGTTATCCGATTTACGAAAGCATGGCCGATCTGGCCGCCGGGCTTTATATCCTGTCCAACTATCCGGGCGGCGAAACCAAGAATTTTCTTCGTCAAATGATCGCCATGCGCAACAGCTCTTATGACGATTACAAACATCCATCGGACGGGTTGCAGGCGGCATTGGATGTTTACGCCAAACATCCGTTGAAAAAGCTATCGCTTGTCGACGCGACGAAACTGGCGGCGCAAATTCTTCCGACGCTGCCGCGCTACAACCGGCCAATTGCGGATCAGGCAGCGACAATCCGCGCGGACATCAAAAATATTATGAGCGTGGGCGACAAATCGGCGAGTGTCGATGAACCGTGGTGGAATAACGGTGTCAGCGCGCGAAATATAACTTGCCGTCTGCCGACACAAAGCCCTGCGCCCTAAGCGCGCTTCTTTCCTAACAGCCACCGGCCTTCTTGCATCTGCCAAACAATCAGGCCGGGGACGAAGAGGATGATGTCGCGGCAACGGCGGATGACGGCCATGGCGGCTGCGATATCCGGCGCCAAGCCCAGCATATGGCCGAACAATAAGAAGCCTGCTTCCTGAACGCCTAAAGCACCCGGCACTGCAAAACCGGCGCTTGCTGATGCCTGAATGAGCGCCTCCAGCATAAACGCTTTGCCGAGTGATGTTGTGTGGCCAAGGAAGTGGAGCGCCAGCCAGATCTCACCGATGCCGGAAATCCATGCGAGCAATTGCCAGAAACCGCAGATCAAAACGCGGCCATGCTTTCTGTACATCGCGTGCACGGCCTCATCGAGCGCTGCGGCGCTGCCGGCAAATTTGGTCCATGAGCCGCGGAACATCAGTGAAAAGATTTTGGAGAGAAGACCGAAGAAACCGGCGCGCTGCACGATCACGAGCGCGGCGATTGCAGGAATTGAAATCAGCAATCCCATCAGCAGCTGCCAGCCCATATCGCGCGGCGCCACGTAATGCGTAAAGAGGCCGATGCCCGTGGCATCGAACAAAAACACCGCCAGTACCGACATTGTGAGTTCAACGATTGTCGAGGCAATCGACATATCCCTGTCATAGCCATGCTTTGTCATCACGCGGACTGCTACAAACTCGCCGCCGATACGCGCGACAGGCATCAGGTTATTGACCGACGACCGCAGCCACAAAACGTAGAGCATGAAAAGGTGTGACGGGCGTTTCTTGTCGGTCATGAGTGCGCGCCAGCCGATGATGCAGAGCACCATCGAGACGATGTGATAAAGGCTGGTCCAGAGAATGCCCCATCCGGCGCGGCTGAGGGCGTCGATCACCTGATCGAAACCGCTCCAGATAATTAATCCGGTTGCGGCGGCAAGACCGAGCAGCCCGAAAAGAGCGGCCAGGCGAAGCATGTTACTTCGGAAGTGGAACTGGACTGTCGGAGAGAGTCCGCAGATACGCAATCACGTTCGCGCGTTGCTGGTCATCCTTGATGCCGGCGAAGGTCATCTTGGTGCCGGGGATATGCGCGCGCGGATTGAAGAGGAACACGTTCAGCTCGTCGAAATCCCAATTGCCGGCCATGGCTTTCATCGCATCGGAATAATCGAAGCCCGCCATATGCGCGTGCTTCGAGCCGATGATGCCGTAAAGGTTCGGGCCGATCTTCGCAGCTTCGCCCTTGCCGAAGGAATGGCAGGTGCCGCACACGCGTGCAATCTTTTCACCGGCTGCAGGGTCGGCCTTGGCGAGGAACGGTTCGATCTTGGCGGGCCCAGCCGGAGCCGCAGCTTCAGGCGCAGCGTTAGCCGATGCGGCGACGCCTTCGACGACATAAGCGTTCTTCGCGAGTTCTTCGGGATGGATCAGCTTTTCAGCGAGGAAGCCGGAAACCATGGCGACCAAAATCGCGATGAGGACGGCGGCGAACAATTTGTTGAATTCAAAACTATTCATAGTGGCGAAACCCGAAAGGCGTGACGAATGATGGCCGGAAACCTAATGCCTCAATGCGTTCCTGTCGATAGCCAAGAGAAGAGTCGGAAAAGAACGCATAAAACTGTGGTTTTTCGGCTGCCCGGCTTGTGTCCAGCTTGACAGGAAGACGGGAATACGGCACCCAAAATGCATGGAAAAATCGCGTCCCGCCCCGCAACGCCCGATCCTGATCGTCCCTGCCCGCATGACCTCGACCCGGCTGCCGGGGAAGCCTCTGGCCGATATCGGCGGGCTGCCCATGATCGTGCATGCCTATAATAGGGCGAAGGAAAGCGGCCTTGGCCCCGTCCTCGTCGCATGCGATGCGCAGGAAATTGTGGATGTTGTGAAAAAGGCGGGCGGCGAAGCGGTACTGACAGACCCAGCTCACCCCTCCGGCTCCGACCGCATTTGGGAAGCGCTGCAGAAAGCCAAAGACGGATCGTCTTACGATGCCATTATCAATATGCAGGGTGACGAGCCGCTGATCGACCCGAAGATTATCCGCACCGCGTTCGATTTGCTGAAAGATCCAAGCGTCGATATCGGCACGCTGGCATCCGTTATCAAGGATGAGAAGAAAAAGACCGCGAGCCAGGTTTGCAAGGCGGTGATCGATATCGAGGCTGGAGCATCACACGGACGGGCGCTGTATTTCTCGCGCAATCCGGTTCCGTCAAATGACGGTCCGTTTTATCATCATGTGGGATTATATGCGTATCGGCGGGATGCGCTGGAGCGTTTCGTGAAAGCGAAACCATCGCCGCTTGAGAAGCGCGAGAAACTCGAGCAATTGCGGGCGCTTTCGCTCGGCATGCGCATTGAAGTCGGCGTGATCGATACCGTGCCGATGGGCGTGGACACGCCGGAAGATTTGGAAGAAGCGAGAAAGGCTTT
>DASTLS010000102.1:0-4429 GCA_035714725.1 Alphaproteobacteria bacterium
CCTTCGTAGCGGCGTGCCGAACAGCCAATGTAACCTGATGCAATTCTTTGAGGGTCGGCTCAATAACGCCGCTTTGCAAATCAACCAAATATTGCTTGAAATGAGCATGATCGCCGGATGCCTGATCGTATTTGTCATAGAAGCGAACATGCTGATCCTGCTGGTTCGCAGTCGGCGTGCGGTCCGCCTGGTTTTGGATGCGCGCGGCACCAGTAAAACCAGGGCGATCCGTCATATGATCGCCACTGCGCATGAGCTCATTGCGTCCGAAATGGGTGCCGTCCCAATAATCGACGATAGCCTGTAATATTTTTTCAGGATCGAGTTCGCGGTGATGGGTCTTTAATTCGTTTATCTCCCGTACGCGCTCTTGCACATCATGGATGAGTGCTTTCATCGCGCGGAAAGCTCGGTGGCGAGAAGTATCAAGCTGTCCCGCCAAATCGGGATCGTTTGCCATGTTATGTGCCATGGCAATCTGGTGCGTGATCTCAAGTTTGCCGCCGTTGCGGCGTCTGTCGCTGCCGTGAAGATAGGCGAGAGCGAGGATTGTTAGCCGAATCGAAGGATGATTTAGCCAATCCGTATTTCGTCCATCTTCCAAAATTCCTGATTGCTCAATGGCTTTTTCGCTTATTTTCAAGGCGTGCGCGACAAAACGCATCCCCCGAATCTGGACGATATCGAGGTTCATGTGAGCGTTGTCGTACCACGCTCGTTCAGATGCGTTTGAACCGTCTGCCATGGTGAAATTGTCCGCTAATACGCGCATGAATCCGTCACTAGGCGCTTGCCTCAGTAAAAATTGAATGCCCTTTAATTTCGCGACTGTATGGCATGCCTAATTCTTTGCATGAAGTAAATTCGACTCAAAAAAGTTGTGGATAAATGATTCCAAAGCCCATGAAATTGCTGGGGAAAACTCGTCTTACCCACATGTGGGTAAGTAGATAACGCATTTATGTTCAAAGATTTGCCGAACTATATTTAGCTACATGATGAGCTTTATCCACAAGATCGTGTGCCACGCTAGAATCGATTCGCCTCATATGGTATGACTGCCATGACTTTGCCACAATATCTTGTGGCGGCCGTCTCGAAGACCAAAAATCCTGTTTTGGGGCCGAAACAAGCCCTTTTACAGCCTTCCAAGTGACCCAAACCCGATCTTAGGAGCACGAGAATCATGAGTTGGACCGAACAAAAAATCCAGGCACTCAAGGACATGTGGGGCCATGGCTATAGCGCAAGCGAAATTGCAAAGCATCTTGGTGGTCTGACTCGCAATGCCGTTATCGGCAAGGCACATCGCCTGAAACTCTCCTCACGCCCGTCGCCCATCAAGCGCGAAGACGAGGGTACAGGTCTGGCGGCCTCTGAAAACGCAATGCCCGCAATGAAGCAGTCACGCAAGCGCGTCATGCTTCGTCCGCTGCCGGTCGTTCCGACCCCAAGCAGCACCACGACAAAGATCCCGACGAAAGATGCTTTCCGCGCTCTCGACAACGTCAAGCGTACCGAAGGCATCGCTGTCACGAAGGCTGGCGACCGTCATTGCCGCTGGCCCGTCGGCGACCCACGTTCACCCGACTTCCGCTTCTGCGGCTGCCAGGCTTACGAAGGCATGCCGTATTGCATCGATCATGCCCGTGTCGCGTACCAGAGCGTCGGCAAGAAGTCGCGCGCTGTGGAAAGCGATAGCGCTCCGCAGCAATCGTCGGAGTTCCGCCTTCCAGGGCAGACCCGTTTCTAAGTCGGTATAATAGCGCTGTAATATTAGCTTAGGCGGCCACCTCAGGGCCGCCTAAGTTTTTTCCGGGCGAATTATTTCCAGGTCGCCTTCAGATTTTCGGTGATCTTCTCAAGGAACTGGCGGGTATTCAGCCAGCCTTGCTTCGGACCAATGAGCAGGGCGAGGTCCTTGGTCATGTGGCCTTGCTCGACTGTCTTGATACAGACCTGCTCGAGTGTCTTGCCGAAATTCACAACATCCGGCGTACCGTCGAGATTGCCGCGATACTGCAGCGCTTGTGTCCAGGCAAAGATCGAAGCGATCGGGTTGGTCGAGGTTTCCTTGCCCGCTTGGTGATCGCGATAGTGACGCGTGACTGTACCGTGCGCCGCTTCGGTTTCGATGTATTTACCATCGGGCGAGAGCAGGACAGAGGTCATAAGACCGAGTGAGCCGAAGCCTTGAGCGACTGAATCCGATTGCACATCGCCATCGTAATTCTTACAGGCCCAGAGGAAGCCGCCTTCGTCACGCAACGATTGCGCGACCATGTCATCGATCAGGCGATGTTCGTATGAGATGCCTTCGGCTTCGAACTTGCCTTTGAATTCCTTCTCATAGACCTCGGCAAAGATGTCCTTAAATCGGCCGTCATAAGCCTTGAGGATCGTGTTCTTGGTCGAGAGGAACATCGGATAATGGCGGCTGAGCGCATAGGTCATGCACGCGCGCGCAAAGCCACGAATGGATTCATCCTCGTTATACATGGCTAAAGCCACGCCGGAGCCCGGATATTTGTGGACTTCGTGGGTGATTTCCGCGCCGCCATCAGAAGGCTTAAATGAAATCGTCAGGGTGCCAGGGCCGGGAACCTTGAAATCGGTTGCCTTATACTGATCGCCATAAGCATGGCGGGCGATGACGATCGGCTTTTTCCAGTGCTGCACATAATGCGGCACATTCTGGATAAGGATTGGCTCGCGGAAGACGGTGCCGTTGAGAATATTGCGGATGGTGCCATTCGGCGATTTCCACATCTTCTTCAGATTGAATTCCTTCACACGCGCTTCGTCGGGCGTGATCGTGGCGCACTTGACGCCAACACCATATTTCTTGATGGCTTCGGCTGCGGCGACTGTGACCTTATCTTCGGTCTTGTCGCGCTCCTGAATGCCAAGATCGAAATATTTCAAATCGATTTCGAGGTAAGGCAGTATCAGCCAGTCCTTGATCATCTGCCAGATGATCCGGGTCATTTCATCGCCGTCCATTTCGACTAGCGGGTTTTTCACTTTGATTTTAGACATGGCAAATCTCTCGCGTAGCTAAAGCTGATGGGGCAAGACTATCACTGTCAGGAATTGAGAAAGGATTAACCGCAAAAGCCTAGATTCTGCCGGTTAAACTCGCAATAGGGGGCTTGGTTTCGCTATCAAGCACCTCAAACAGCTCATCAATTGTCGTAACGACTTTATAAAGCGCGGCATCGCTCGGGCGCGAAAAGCCTTCTTTGATGGTGCTGTCGATCAGCTTGAGCAGGGGAGCCCAATAGCCTTTGTAATTGAAGATAATCACAGGCTTATTGTGCAGGTTGAGCTTCTTCCAGGTTAGGATTTCGAAAGATTCATCGAGCGTGCCGAGGCCGCCGGGCAGAATGACGAACGCATCGGACCGATCAACCATCATGCGCTTGCGGGTATGCATATCGGCAACGACATGAAGTTCGGTGAGGCCGGTATGTTGAACTTCCATCTTGCGGATGTGTTCAGGAATGATGCCGATGACCTTGGCACCCGCTTTCAGCGCGCTGTCGGCAATGATGCCCATAAGGCCGACATGACCGCCGCCGTAGACGACCTGAAGGTTGTGCTGAGCGAGTGCCTGTCCGAGATCTTGGGCGAGGGTTTTAAAATCGGGCGTTACGTCGTTAGACGCGCCGCAATAAACGCATACAGATGAGATGGACAATGTGTGACCTGACTTGGTATCGATGAAGGACATAGACGCAATAAACTCTCTTTCCTATCTAGTTTACTCTTCAATTGGTTAATAGATTCTGGATGCGAAAAGAGGGTGTAAATACAGGCTAAAAATGCGGTTTTTTCGTGAACATGCGCGCGACCCGATTTCGGCATCCCTTGTAGCTGCCGGCATCTTTGTTTTGCTGTTTATCGGCTTTGAATTAGCGCGCGGGCTGCACCGCTATCACAGCGCTTACATGGAAACTTCATTAGAAAAGCAAGCGCCGGCAGGATTGCTGAAAGCAACCTTATCGCTCGGACAAATGGAGTTGGCCGGCTGGGCGCCACAGCAAACATCCGTTCAGATTTTCGATCATGACAAGCTGCTCGTTACTGCGCCTGTTTCTATTGAGGGCAAGTGGACTGCATCTTTTGCTTTTGATCGACATAAGGGTGTTCAAATTTTGAATGCTGTCGATACGGATAAAGACAAAACGTCCGATATGGGCAAGATCGGCATCTTCATGCCCGAAAAATCCGGCGACAATGCGTTTGTGTGGTGGGATGGGCCGGTGATTGATCGGCTTTTGGCCTCGCCCGCGCAAGGTGAGGAGGGCGATATCGCACTCGCACTTGCCTGGACGCACGGCGATCGAGGCATCGCGTTGGCGGGCAGGGCGGCTGCCGGAAGTCTTGTGCAAGTCTATGCCGATGATGAGTATGTCGGCTCGGCTCC
>DASTLS010000103.1:0-2028 GCA_035714725.1 Alphaproteobacteria bacterium
CGATAGCCGATTTCAGGATCAGTTGGCTTGGCGCGGGCAGCATTGCGATATTCGACGCGCGCTTTCTCATAATCTCCGGCATCGAACAGCTCATTGCCGTGTTTCAGGTAGCGCGCTTCTTTTTGCTCGGGCGTTCCGCCGCAGCCAGCGAGTATCAATATGAGGCAGAGAGCAGAGGAGGTGAGAATGCGGCTGCGGATCGGCATGGAGCCTCACATATTTGTTCGAGAAGATGCACTAAGCTACTGAGAAAGCTTGGGTTCGGCAACTGCATTAATCGCGTCGGCGCCGGGGATAAAGTGCTTCATTTCGGGCCGTGCGAGCGTCAAAAACGCATTAAGGCGAGCCTCGGCATCGGCTTCGTTTTCCGAAGTGGAAAGGGGGGTGACCAGCCGCACCAGAGCACCGTCGCTCCGGTGCATGAGGATGGAGTCCCATAGTAGGTGCCATTTAGCATTCGTGGTTTCCGTGAGGTCCCGACCGCGCTCGTCGAACCAGTAATAGACGAGTTCAGCCGATGTGCCACGGCGAATGAGAAGACGCGTGACGTTCAGCGGTCCGTCAGGCAACGGCACAGAAATGATATCGCTCTTTTCAATCCGCCAGCCGCCGCCGGGAATACAGTTGGAAGGAGAATGCGTTGTGGTGCCGACGCGTTGGCTTGCATAGTAGGCGATATAGAAATTAACCGGCGGTTGATCGCTGTGCTTATAGTCTGCCAGCCAGTAATCGCTCAGCTTCAATTCGTTCAGCACGTCGCTTTCCATGCTGATGGCGCGGCCATGCCAATCACCAAGATCGGTCGGAAAGCCCGACATGGGTGGATGCGCAGGAATGATCTCCGGCAATTGCTCCACGCTTCCCATGCCGAAAAGAACGGCGAGCGCCAACGTGATGAGGATTGTCGCGAATGGTGGGCTGGAACGCTCAACGCGACCGCTGGAATAGGGGCCGTGTGCGAGGCCGAAATATTCGTAACGGAAAGTGCCGCGTGATCCGATGCGCCGCAAGATCCATGTCTCGCCCATTAGTATGCCGATACAGACCATGAAGATCACCCAGCCCTCAAAAGCATGGATGAAACCTTCTGCCATGCCGGGCCCCCATTTATCGACGGTAATCCCGATGATGGTAATGCGCAAAGAATTGAGGCCGATGGTAATCGGAATGGCGGAAAGAAAAATGATCAGCCGCTTCCACATTTTATCTTTGAGCAGAAACGCGATCAGATAGCTGAAGCTCAAGAGCGGAAAAAGATAACGAAGGCCGCTGCAGGCATCGACGACCTGAAGTTTGTAGCCGCCGAGGTCGATGACATTGCCTTCCTGAAAGACGGGGATGCCGAGCCAATCAAGCGGCATAACCCCGAGTGTGGAAGACAGTAGTTGCAAGCCTTGCGATAGATTGGCTTGTATCAAGTGCGGCAAAGGCACGGCGAACAGAAGATATACAAGAGCGGGTGCTAGTGTGATTGTGGCGCGGCGGCCCAAAAAGCCGAGTGAAATGCCGGTTATGCCTATCACAAGGCCATATTCTTCGGTCATGCCGAAAGCTGAAAGGCGCGATATTAGCTGCAAGAGAGCGGCTAAAAGCAGCGTTGGAACCGCAAGCCATGAAGGCCTTAAAACCGGCTTTTCCTTCGCCAATTGATGCCACGCTAGAAGGGCAGCGATAAAAGGAATGATCGCGCCATGGCTATATTCGTCTGTTTGCCACGCCGTCCACAAATCGCTTTCGGTTTGCCGGTGCGCGAACAGCAAAAGAGCGAGCGAGACAATTCCGCCGAGCATGAGCATAATATTTTTTGAACGAGCGTTCATGCTGCGCCTTTTACACGTTTCATCGTGCGTAGGAAAAATTGCTCCAGAAGATGGCCGAGAAGATAAAAGGGCACGGGTGGGGCATGCAGGAACGTCGCTAATGCCGCAGACGGATTTCTTTCTTTAACGGCATTGATAAGTAGTCGCCACTGCAAGCGGCAATTCACGCTGCGATAATGCCGGTGCAGCGCCATTTTATCCCACCATG
>DASTLS010000104.1:0-2539 GCA_035714725.1 Alphaproteobacteria bacterium
TCGAGCTGGATTTTGTCTCACATCGGTAACAACTCTGCTCAAGTCAGCAATAAGGACGTCATTCTGTCGACCGGCGCGAGCAACGATATCATGGATGTCGTGGCGCGTTGGGCGGCCCGCAATCCCGATCGCAGCGGCAGCACGCTTTCGGCGACCGATATTCAGAATATCAAGAACGGCCCGGATTACGTTCATTTCCGTCAGAACGTTACGCGGCAGATCGACACATTGATGAGAAGTGGCGCAAGCCGTGTCTTCATTATGGGTGTGGAAACGGGACCTGAGAATTCGCCTGATTACGTTCATCACTCGACAGCTGCACGTGTCCCTGGCGGCGTATATGCCGGATTCGACGTGAATGGCGACATTAAGCAAATTGTCGATCAATACAAATTGGCCCACCCAGATCAGGCCAGCCGTATATCTTTCGGTGGTCCGGCAACACGGCCAAGCGAAGATGGCATCCATCCTTCAACGGCTGGCTATCATGCGATCATGAACGCAGCTTCCGGCTTCTTCCGCGGTGCACCGGCCTCCGCTGTAGATGCGAATGCGGTTCCGGCAAATGATATTGTACCTGTGAATTACACAGCTCCGGCAAGCGGTGATACGGCCGATGGTAACAGCACCGCGGCAGATGCTGCGGCAGCTTGCGCAGTAGCCTCTACGCTCACCGGTTCCAATTTCGGTCCCGACCAGTATCTGTTTGCAGACACTGATCTGATTAAAGCTTTGCAGCAGAAGCTTGGCTTGCCGGTCACCGGTATTGCCGATGCCGATACCGTCAACGGATTGAAGCAGATGATCGCCTCCAAGGTTCCCGGCTATACACCGAGCGCCGATGGCGATTTCGGCGCCGATGACGTTTGCGCACTGCAGACTATGCTCAAGAGCAGCGGCAACTACAGTGCCGACGGTCGCGCCGATCAGATTGACGGCAAGTTCGGCAATCATTCCCAGAATGCGCTGCGCCATTTCCTCGGTCTCGAGGCGGTTGCAGAACCTGCGCCGTCGAGCCGCTTCTATAGTGATGACGTCGGCGGTGCTCCAACCTATCACCTCGATGGCGCCGAAGTTGCAACTGCACCGACAGGCGCTGTGAATGTTGATTCCTCTGTCAACTTCCTACAGACACATGACTGTATGTCCTCACGGGGTGAATGTGCCAAGTATGTACGTCTCGCGCTCGAGCATGCGGGTTACAATCTTGCCAACCATCCATATTTCGCGAAAGATTACGCGGAGTACTTCGACAGAAACCCACAGCTCGGCATCAATCGTGTTCAAGGTTGGACGCCAGCGAATGCGCAGATCGGCGATATCGCCGTATTTGGTCCGCAGTCGGGTCACGGCGCGGGTCATATCGAAATTTTTACCGGTTATGACAAAAACCATCAGCAGGTCTGGCGTTCAGATTTCGCGTCGGGCTTCTACGCCGCGCACGCTTATGCCAATGCCGGCCCCAGCGGTTATGCTATTTATCGCATGGGCACGCCTCCGGCAGCCGGAGCTGCGCATACGCAGGTTGCCAGCCGCCGTCCTTCGATGGGCATGAGAGCCTAAAGCCAAATCTACCTAATATTCTGAAGAGTTTATGCGCACTTGGAATTTGCGCCCGGAATGCCTATCTCTATATCCATGCAACGCTTCCTCCCCATCCTCGGTTTGTTAGGAGTTCTCATGCTCGTATGCTCCACGACGTCTGCTGCTGTCGAAATTCCGGCACCTGCGCATGATGCGTCTTTGGCTTCTGCCTCCGGCCACGAGATCTTGGTTGTCGCCGGTGGATGTTTCTGGGGCATTCAGGCTGTGTTTCAGCATGTGAAGGGCGTTATCAGCGCGACCTCCGGTTATTCCGGCGGTGAGGCCAAGACAGCTTCTTATGATGTTGTCAGCTCTGGCACCACGGGGCATGCGGAATCTGTTGAAGTGATTTATGACCCGTCGAAAGTTACGCCGGGCCAATTGCTGCGTGTGTTCTTTTCGGTTGCGCACGATCCGACCGAGTTGAACAAGCAGGGCCCCGATCATGGCACGCAATATCGCTCCGCCATTTTCTACAATTCACCCGAACAGCAAAAGCTCGCGCAGGATTATATCGCGCAGCTCAATGCCGCGAAGGTTTTCGATAAGCCGGTTGTCACGGAAGTAGCGCCGCTGAAAGCGTTCTATGCGGCGGAAGACTATCATCAGAACTACGCGACACTGCATCCGAACAACAGTTACATTGCAGTCAATGATGCGCCGAAGGTCGTGAACCTGAAGCAGTATTTTCCGGATCTCTATACGCAGTTCACGCTGAAGTAAGCGTTACTTCGATTTCCAACCACCGCCGAGGCTCTTGTAAACCGCAATCAGGTTTGCGGAGCTTTTGGCTGTGGCGTCGTTCATCTGCATTGCTGACATGTTTAGTGTGCGCTGGGCATCCAGCACGTCGAGGAATGATGTCAGGCCTTCTTTGTAGCGCTGTTGTGCGATCTCGAACGCATGCTGGTTGGCGGCAAGCGCTTCGGCTTGCGACTGGCGGAACTTTTCTTGC
>DASTLS010000105.1:0-12294 GCA_035714725.1 Alphaproteobacteria bacterium
GAAACAACCTATGGACAGCCCTTCACATCGATCATCGCCGACAAGAATGTTATCGGCACGCAATTTCATCCGGAAAAAAGCCTGAAGAACGGCATCAAGTTCATCGAAAATTTCTGCACCTGGGATGGCCGATGCTAAAAAAGCGTGTCATTCCGGTTCTCTTGCTTCGCGAAGACAGGCTCTACAAGACTGTCAATTTCGACAATATGCGTGATGTCGGATCTCCGAAAACGGCCGTGAAAATCTATGAATCGCAGGAAGCCGATGAACTGGTCTTTCTCAATATCCGGCCAAAGGAATTACCGTTCGAGAAACTGGTCGAATGGACCAATATTATTTCGCAACAATGCGTCATGCCCCTCGCCGTCGGCGGAGGCATTCAGACCTATGAAGAAGCCAAGACCCTCTACGACAATGGCGCGGACAAAGTTCTACTTAACACAATCAATTACGAGACAACGTCTGTCCTCGAAAAGATTGCTGCGGTTTACGGCTTGCAATCGACCATCATCGGCATCGATGTGAAACGAGAGAATGCTTCGTCCGATTACCAACTCTATTCGCATTCAGGAACGCAACAGCAATCCCGCACGCTCGAAGAGCACATGAAAATATGCGAAAAAGCCGGCGGCGGCGAATTTCTTGTGCAATCCATCGACCGGGACGGAACGATGCAGGGCCTCGACATCGAACTCGGGCGCCTAGCCTCACAATATACACGGAGACCTGTTGTCCTAGCCGGTGGCGCGGGCAACTATGCCCATCTGGAAGAAGCGTTTGCCAACAGCAATATTAGCGGCATCGGCTGCGCTAGCATTTTTCACTTTTCCGATAGCAGCCCTCTCCGGGCAAGCGCATATCTGGCTAACGCAGGCTTTCCGATCAAGAAGGTTTCCTGATGAAAGTTACCGAAGCACTCAAAGGCAAGTCTTTGTCGCTGGCAGCAATCGACGAAAGCCATGCCACAGAGACATACGCGTTATGGCTAAACGATAAAGATGTCGGTCGCTATATGGAAACCCGCCATAAGCGCTGGACGACTGAAAGCATCAAAGGTTTTATCAACGAGCAAAATGCCTCTTCCGACCAAATGCTATTTGGCATCTTTCAGGAAAATGGCGCTCACATAGGCAATATTAAGCTAGGCCCGATCAACATTATTCACAAAAACGCGCAAATTTCCCTCTTCATCGGAGATAAAAATGCCTGGGGGAAAGGTTATGCAACGGAAGCGATTTCTCTTGTCCGCGATTACGCCTTTCAGAAACTGCATCTTCAGAAATTGACTGCCGGAATGTATAGCGCCAATCAGGGCTCTTACCGCGCTTTTCTAGCCGCAGGGTTTAAGCTGGAAGGCACGCTCAAATCGCATTGCCTCGATGCGGACGGCAAACGCACGGACGTTCTTCAGGTAGGGCTAGCCTCAGCCTGATTACAAATCGCCGCGTCGCAATTTTGCGCGCGTGTAATCCACCATTCCATATATCGCCCGTCTTTGGATCGGCAGTTTTTTGTGGAGATGCTGGGGCGGCGGCGATGATAACGATTCCCAATCTTTTGCCTCAAGCGCACGGATAGCCTGAGCTTCTTCCGATGTATCGGAAGCATAACGCTTATCATCGGCTTCGATCTCGCCAGGAACAACCATACGTGTTAGGCGAGCCGGATCGGCTCCATCGAAATATTGATATTCGGTCGGCTTAATGCAGCGAACATGCTGCGTGAATTGCATGACGCGATAATTCATTGCGTACACATACCGCAAAACCTGCTGGCGAATATGGTTTTGCAGCCTTTCGCGCGCGGTGGGCTGCATGTCTTTATGCAGCTTAAGCTCGGCCAAATCTGCCAATGAATATAACGTCGATTGGAAGCCCGCCTTTTGATACCAGGACGGGCAAAGAGATATGACTTGCTTGCCGAGCGCCCCCGCATCCATCGCCGCTGTGCCGCCATAGACCACGACAACGTCACTAGCCTCAATTAAGCCCAAAGTACTTGTCGGGTCTTTGCTTGGAATGCAGGTAACGCCATGACGTTTGGCCCAGTCGCTGTAATAGGCTTCGGAACGCTTGCCGTTCGTAGGCCCGATATTCTGCGCCCATACCGGGTGGCAACGCATGACCATATCTTGCGGCGAAAGCTTTAGATGCTCAATGAGCGCATCATAGGCAGCCGTGGGCTCGGACCATTCACTATTCCAATCAGCCTGCCCCCAAATTTCGCTGCGACTGCTTGGCAATAAAAGAATGCGGTGCTTGCCGCCAAGAACAGGCCAGGGATTTGTCTGCGCATTGACGTTATAGGCGCGCCATTCATTGCTGTTGCTGCGATTAAAACGCGCCGCGATATGATGCGCGGCAATCATCGCTTGATCATGAAGCAACGGCTTATCGCTCCATTCCGCAATCATCTTATCGATGGTTTTCAAGCCCAGGCAGTTTTCATTCGGCAGAAGCTGCAAACCATGCCCCAACCATGTCCGCTCCATAGAAACATACGGAATGCGGCAATCTTTTGCCGCTTCGGCGACTGCCCTCAAAACATCAAGGCGGCCATTGAACATGAAGACAGCATCGAGCCGCTGCCCTTTAATCCAGGCCTTTGCCGCATCATAGGCTTTTTCCGTTGCAGGCCGGAAGCGTTCTGCAGTTTCAAAATACTCTGGGCTTTCAAAATCTGCGGGAGATTCAAAACGCCCCAACGTGCTCGCGCTCGACCAAATACCGGCAGAAGCGTTCGGCAACACCGGCTGGCCCAATCCGGCATAATCATGCAGAGCGTCGATATTCTCACTCGTAAATGTGCGAATTCCGCCTAACCGGCATGCCGTGCATTCAACAAGCGAGGGACGATGCTTGCGCATCTGGCGGGTATAGCAAGTCGGCAGATCGCTATCGCAGGTAAGAAAACGGACCTCATGCCCACCCTGCTCAGCCAGGCGGCTGAGGTAATACATTTGCTCGACATGCGGGCGCCAGGAATAGATAGACGTAAAACCGAATTTCATTTCAACCGTTCCGGAATCGGCCCAAGGCCGCGGTTGAAGAAAGCATATATGAAATAACGGCACAACTTAAGAGAAGCGGCGTTTAACCCAAGTTCCAGGCTCGCTGCGGCGAGGTATTTTCAAGGGCAACGCGATACGGTCCGATCCTCATCGGGTTAATCGTGTTGCTGGCGTTACGCCGTGCATGAAGAACTTCATTGCCCTTATCCACCTCAAAATGCAGATGATCGCCGAAAGCGTGGCCTGTATCGCCAACATTTCCAATAAGCTGTCCGGGCTTAACAATATCGCCTGTACGCACCACGTAATTCGTCAGATGGGCATACAGCTCTGTTACAGGCCGGCCGTCAGGCAGTTCCGTTGCCACCTGGACTACATTTCCATAGCCGCCACTGTGAGGCGTCGTGGTCGCGCGGATAACGGTGCCGCCATGAACCTCATGCACAGGAGTGCCTCCAACCGCATCAAGGTCTACGCCGGCATGAAATTCAGGCCTGCCGCGAAGCAAGCGCCAGCCATAACCATCATTTATCCGATAGTGAGTTCCCGGTGCAAAAGGAGACGAATAGCCATCAGAGGTTAAATTGTATTGGATACGTGGAAAAGTCACATCCTTCGGCTCTACAACCGGCGGCTTCTCCACAAAAATGGATGGATTGGGATCAGTCAAAGAAATTTGAAGCTTGGCTGGTGGAACATCAATTACGCGCTGGGCAGCCGGTGGGGTAAAAAGTGGCCCCGACGACGGCATTGTATTCGCAAGACCTTCGGCGCCGTGAAAAAGCGTCGCCCCCATAGCAAGCCCGGCAGCGGCAGCCGTTTTATGCTTCCATGTAACGGCATTTTTCCACCAATTATTGACGTGCTCACCTGCATCCGCACGTACGCGCTGCAAAGCAGAAATCGGATTGATGGTCGTCTTCTTAGCTGCAGCATCAAAGGATGATGGTTGAAGCACAGGCTTCGTGCGCGGCTTTGTAGCCTGGACAATAAGAGCGGCTGTCCCTGCCCCTGCAACAGCCAAAGCAGCGACAGCGGGGGCCGCAGCGACCAGAGATGCAGCAGTCACACCGGCGACCGCGCTTCCGGCAAATACCGTACTGACTTTGACGGTCTTTCGAACAGACGAGACGACCGGCTCCGGCACGATACTCGGCGCAGGCGGCGGCGAAGCAACCCTCTGCAAGGCCGAATATTTTTGCGGAACAGGTGCAGGTGCATACACAGCAGCCGGGGCTAACGAGCCAGATGTAACTTGTGACGGCTGATAGTCATAATAGGCGCGCGGCTGATACAGAGGCGTAGCGGCAGCCGGCGGGCCATAGGACTGCGGCGCGACGATATATTCGTTGGCGATGTTGTAAGGGCGTGCTTCGTTCAGCTCTTGCCAGAAAGCCCGCAAGCCTTTTCCTGTGGCGCGGAACATGCGCGCTAACCCGGAGAATAATTTTGAAATCGAAAATCGCATCCACTATGCCTCACGAAACGCGGAAATCCGCAGTCCGGAGCGTGGCGCACGGCACATAAGGAACGAACGTCGAGTGCGGCGCACCCGTGTAAAACTGTTGCAAAATACGGCGAAAATCGGGCAATCCTGCAACCGGTGCGATCTTATGCTAGTGTGTGATTCAACCCGCCCTTGAGCTTATGCTTAACGCCATGCCCCGCAGTATAAACAAAGAGCAAATTTTGAAATGCGCCGTCGCAATGATCCTGTTCGCCATGTTTGCGTTTCAGGCGATGGCGCTGCGCGGAATATTCGCGGACGGATCATATCAACTGCTCAATCTTCTACTTTTTGAACAGAATCCCTCGGCAAATGGAAGCCTCTTTGCCGAACTTGTTACACGCAACAACGAACCTTCGCGTTTCTTTGCCTATATACTGATGGAATTTCCGACCGTTATTGCCTTGCGCCTCGGCATGACGGATTTGAAAGGCCTGATGTATCTATTTTCGTCATGGCTGCAGCTGGCGCCGCTTTTGCTGTGGGGATTAGCATTCTGGAAATTGCGGCGGGATTTTCTGTTCTGGCCGTTCCTCGCGATGTTCACCGCCGTTTATTTCAACGGTAACTTCTTCAGCATCGGCGAATTCAATGTGACTTTCGGCCTCACTGCCGCATGCCTCGCCTATATCCTGAAGCCCGAACGCATCACAAAAGTCGATACCGCCATGCTCTCCGCGGCAGCGATTGCAAGCGTGATGAGTTACGGCTCGACGATGTTCTTCGGTGTTTTGCTGTGCGGCTTGACGCTTTGGCGCTTCAGGCAGGACAGGCGGATTTTGTGGTTACCGCTTGCCGCTATTTTCCTCGCATCGGCTGGTGTCGGCCTCTGGAACTACCTCAACCCCACCCAACCGGAAAATCTGGCGAGCGCGAGCAACCCGCTCCTTCTTTTGCACGATCCGCAGCTCTGGTTCACCTTTGTGTTCGTTGCGCTTATCGCCCCGATAGCCATGGTGCGCGATGCGCAATGGCGGAGCGCCTTTATCCTCGCGCTGTTTATCTCGATTATCGGCTTTCTGCTGATGGGCCTTCATGCGCCGCCCTTCGTCGATTATATGGCGCGCGCTTTCACGGCAATGGGCTTCCTCGCCCTCGCAATCGCGCTGTGCTGGTTCGAACTGTTTGGGAAGAAACGCTTCCCTGCCCTCAAGAAATTAGAGACCAATCCCTGGCAATATTTCGCCCTGCCGACTTTCGCGCTTTTCACACTGATGTGCGTGCTGGATATCGGCGATTCAATCGAGTTTCGCGCGTACATCGATGATTTCAGCCGGGTCGTGAATTCGCATCATGGCCTGTTGCGCTATGAGGATTCAATTATGTTCCTGCCGAATAATAACCTCTATGGCTGGACATGGACCTATCCAACGATGGCGCTATTACTACGCGAGAACACGGATAAGGCAGTAGTTATCGAGCCATGGTTTCAAAAAGGCCGCTGGCAACCTTTCGATCCACGTACGTACGTACCGGATCTAAGTCCCTATTATTAACGCCCGAATTTTTCGATCGCGATATCGAGCTCTTTTGAGCTCTTGCCTTCGGCGGCATCGCGGAACGCTTTCGCGCCGCCATAGCTGCCGTCGGGATGGGCATGCAGGCATCCGCCCGATGCGATCATGACATCCACGCCGAGTTGCTCGATGATCTTCGGCACCATGCCTGGTGTCGCGCCACAACTGAGGCTCGGCAGCGTCGAGCGCAAGCCATGCCACGGACCCGAAAGCGACATGAGGCGCGCCTTCATAACTTCGAGCGGCTCATTCAGATAACCACCGAGCATGCCGGCATGGGTGACGTCGGCACCGGCCAGACGAATGAATTTGCACCAAACGCTGAAATCGATCGAGAATTTGCCTTCGGTGACGACCTTGTCGCCCGACTTCTGGTAATAGGCAAAACCGCCGACGAGGCTGGCGAGATACTGATAGGAGTCAAAACCGCCCCAGACATTGTAGTGGAAGGCCGGTGGCTGCATCACGCGCTTGATCTGCGCTGCGACGTTTGGAAACTCATCAATCGGGCTCGTGACGCACGGCGCATAGATAACGTTATACCCCTCGAGCGCACGTGAGACTTTCTCGATACGCGTGGCGAAGGAGCAAGTGAGAATATCACCGAGGATTTCGTCATCCTTGATGAAATCGATGCCGCCATCGGCCATGCGCTTGCAGACATCCGCCACCTGATCGGGCGTGATACCCGTCTTCGGCTTTACGATGCCGCCGACGAGCGGACGATTGCGCGCACCTGTATAGGCACGGATACCTTCAATGCCCTTCGACGGGCCGCGATACTGCTTCACAATATCGGCAGGAAATTCGAGATCGACGAGGCGGCAATCCTCGATCAGGTCGATATCCATCTGGCCGCCCATGAGAACGGCAAGCAAATGGGTGAATGAGCGCGGCGTCTGATTGCCGACGGCATAGCCAATCGTGATTACGCCGAGGCCATCGCCATGCGGTTTAACATTGCGGACGATGGCGCCGAACCGGTCCCACATCTCTTTGGTTTCTGCCTTCAGGCGGACACTGGGATTGCCAAGAGATTGGCCGATGGCGATAGCGGCAGCGGCTTTATCGAGATCGCGGCTGCGCACAATGTAGGTCGCGACAATATCGTTTGTGCGCACAAGATTGGGTGATTGAAGTGTGGTTGGAAGGTGGCTCATAGAACAAATATCAAGTCAGTCACGTCAAATCCTTCACGATTTCGCGAGAAAGGGGCAATGCCAGAAAAGCTTCGAGGTCGGGCGGCGTACCCATACCATACATGCCTTTGCCGGGGCTGCCGATATTATAGACGCCGATTCGTTGCCCCTGCGCAATGAGCTGATTGAATACCGGCGCCACATAAAATTCGCCTTTTACGCGTAAATTCGCAGCAATCATGGCCTCCGCCGCCTTCACGAAATCTTTGCCGTGACGGTAATTATAGATGCCGACCGTGGCTTCGTCGGAGATCGTTTCTTTCTCGACGACCCGGTCCACATTGCCCTTGGAATCAAAACCTACGAAGGACCAACGCGCATCGTTCGGCGGCACCTTGAGCGTCATGATCAGGGCGCCGAGATTTTGCTTATCCATCTCAGCCAGATATGTGTCCATATCGACATCGGCATATTGATCGCTGTTCGCAATCATCATCGGATCGTTGTTATCGATATATTCTCGTGCGGTGAGAACCGTGCATGCCGCCCCTTCCGTGACGCCATCCAGCTGAATGAGAACACAACATGGCGCCCAAGCTTTCAGCTTCTCCTCAAGACCGTAAGCCGAAACATGCGCGCGCTGGCAGATGAAAATGTAGCGATGCGGCATCGAGGGCCGGAGATTTTCGATTACCCAGCGGATCATCGGCACACCATGCACGGGGATGAGCGGCTTCGGGTCTTTGTATCCCACCTCGGCGAAGCGGATGCCGGAACCGGCCATGGGCACTACGATATTGAGCATAATTTCCTCAGTTAATGACCCAGACCGGCACGGGGCTATCCGGCGGCAGAGTTCCTGTTATGCGTTGAATGCAGACATTATCGCCGCGGCAAGGCGGCTGCGTCGAGATATGGACGCAGGGCGAGCATGGCAAGCGGCTGTAATGCACCTCGTCCTGCAGCGGCTGTGGATTGCGAAGGCGCATGATCGGGTCGGTGGGACCCCAGAAAGAAATCGTCCGGCATCCCACCGCGCGCGCCATATGTAACAACGAAGAATCCACGCACCACAATTCATCGATGGCCGTAAATTTTCGTACCACTTCGGAAAGCGTATAGGCGCCGCAGGAATTAAGGATTTCAGCTTTCGGAAAGCGGCGCGTCAACTCGCGTGCAACGCGTTCTCCAAACTCGCGGTCGCCTGCTCCGCCAAAGATCGTCGCTGTGAACATCGTATCAGCGCCATAGCGGCGCTCCAGCACATTACCCCATTCACTGGGTGTGAGCTGCCTCTCCTGCCCCAGTTCAGAGCATGCATGCGCGATACCGAGGCGCGGGTGCGTGGCTGGCAAAGCATTCTCGACTTTGCCGCGAAGGATGCAGTTTTTCACATCTTCAGCCGACGCAGGCTTCGCATCCAATAAACTGAAAATCTGGTCGTAATAATCATAAATACCTGCGGTGATCTGCAGATAGATCATGTGCGTCGCGATATTGTGCTTCCAGAACGTCTCGCCGACATAGAAAGCGAGGCGATTACGCGCGCAGAGCAACAGAGCGAACAAGGTCGTCAGGCGCGAATGGACTTCGAGATCAATAACCGTGTCGACATGGAACAGCTTCAGCCAGCTCATGAAGCCGGTGAATATGAAAGCGAAGAAACCGCGATCGTCTATCACCTCGATCTTGTCAAAAACGTTCAGCGTCTTCGCAAAAGGCGCCGCTGCGGGTGTCGTCAGCAAAATGAGGGGCAAATCAGGATAGCGCCGCTTGAGGCCAAGCAGATTGGGCATGGCGATCACAAGACTGCCGCCGCCGACCATTTTGATGATGAGGATTTGCTTTTTCGGCATCAGATCGTGCCGGCGCTTCATAAGAAGGCCGAGCAGAACGCAGACCTGCTTCAGCACCAGCAAAACGGGTGCCGACAAATAACGGTCGAGGAAAATCTTGGTCGTCAGCCGCACTCAAATCCCCGCGGAATCACAAAGGATTAAAATCTACCAGTGGGCCGCAGGGGCAGCAATCTTACTGTGAAATTGCCTGTAGCTTGGCCTTCACGATAGCCAGCTGAGATTCGAACGAGGCCTTTTCGGCATCGGTCTTGGCCAGAGCCATTTCGTCATGGAGGCTCTTCGATTCCAGCTCGATCTTGGCGCGGTCAAGTTGCGCGACCGGAATGGCTTCTTCGGCCAGAACCGTGCAGCGTTCGGTCGTTACTTCGGCAAAGCCGCCGGCCACGAAAATGCGGTCAGTCGCCGTGCTCTCGCTCTGCTCGAACACTTCGATGACGCCGGGGCGCACCGTTGTGATCAAAGGCGCATGGCCCGGCAGAACGCCGTAATCGCCCTCGCCACCCGGTACTGTGACCATGGCGACGGCTTTGCTGGCGATCAGCTTTTCCGGCGATACGAGTTCGAACTGGAATTGTCCGGACATTAAGCGGCTTCTTTCTTGGCTTTCTGGTCTTTGGCGATGGCTTCTTCGATCGTGCCAACCATGTAGAACGAGTTTTCGTCCATATGGTCATACTCGCCCGAAACGATGCCTTTGAAGGCGCGGATCGTGTCTTCGAGTTTGACGAACACGCCCGGTGAGCCTGTGAAAACTTCGGCGACGTGGAACGGCTGCGACAGGAACTTCTGGATACGGCGCGCGCGAGCAACCGTCTGGCGATCTTCTTCCGACAGCTCATCCATGCCGAGAATGGCGATGATGTCCTGCAACGACTTGTAGGTCTGCAGAACCTTCTGCACCGAACGGGCAACCTGATAATGCTCTTCGCCAACAACGCGCGGATCGAGAATGCGGCTCGTGGAATCCAGCGGATCGACGGCGGGATAGATGCCGAGTTCGGCGATCTGACGCGAAAGAACGGTCGTTGCGTCCAAGTGGGCGAACGATGTCGCGGGCGCCGGGTCGGTGAGATCGTCGGCCGGAACGTAAATAGCCTGAACCGAGGTGATCGAGCCCTTGTTCGTGGTCGTGATGCGTTCCTGCAGAGCGCCCATGTCCGTGGCGAGCGTCGGCTGATAACCGACGGCCGAAGGAATACGACCGAGAAGTGCCGACACTTCGGATCCAGCCTGGGTGAAGCGGAAGATGTTATCGACGAAGAACAGAACGTCCTGACCTTCTTCGTCACGGAAGTATTCCGCGAGCGTCAGACCGGTGAGAGCCACGCGAGCGCGAGCGCCCGGCGGTTCATTCATCTGGCCGTAGACGAGTGCGGCTTTGGAGCCCGGGCCATCGGTCTTGATGACGCCGGATTCCATCATTTCGTGATAGAGGTCGTTACCTTCGCGGGTACGCTCGCCCACGCCGGCGAATACCGAGTAACCACCGTGCGCCTTAGCGACGTTGTTGATGAGTTCCATGATGAGAACGGTCTTGCCGACGCCGGCGCCGCCGAACAGGCCGATCTTGCCGCCGCGCGAGTAAGGTGCCAGCAGATCGACAACCTTAATGCCGGTGACGAGAACTTGCTGTTCCGTCGACTGATGAACGAATTCCGGAGCTGCGCGATGGATCGGCAGCATCTTCTTGGTGTTCACAGGACCACGTTCGTCAACCGGCTCGCCGATGACGTTCAGGATGCGACCGAGCGTTTCGGGGCCAACCGGAACAGTGATTGGAGCGCCGGTATCTGTTACCTTGGCGCCACGGACGAGGCCGTCGGTCGTGTCCATAGCAATCGCGCGGACAGTGTTTTCACCGAGATGCTGCGCGACTTCGAGCACCAGCTTCTTGCCAGCGTTATCGCAGATCAGCGCGTTCAAGATGCCGGGCAGTTCGTCAGTGAACTGAACGTCGACAACGGCGCCGGTGATCTGGGTGATTTGGCCTTGGGAATTGGTGGACATTTTTATTTCCTCTGTCTGTAAACGTTAAACGGCTTCAGCGCCGGAGATGATTTCGATCAGTTCCTTGGTAATGTTGGCCTGACGCGCGCGGTTGTAGTTGAGCGTCAGCTTATTGATCATGTCGCCGGCATTGCGGGTGGCATTATCCATGGCGGCCATACGCGCGCCCTGCTCGCCGGCAGCGCTTTCCAGCAATGCGCCATAAACTTGCATGGCGAGGTTGCGCGGGAGAAGTTCGGCAAGAATGGTTTCTTCATCCGGCTCGAACTCATAAACCGCAGTCGGCTCATGCTGCTCGGTCTGATTTTCGTTCGCCGCTTTCTCTTCGATAGCGACCGGTACCAGCTGCGCTACAGTGACAACCTGAGCGATTGCCGACTTAAATCGGTTATAGACGATCTGCGCGACATCAAACTCGCCGGCTTCGAACATATGCGTGATGCGCGTGGTGATTTCGTTGGCTTCCGAGAAGCTCAGTTTCTTGCGGCCCACATCGGTGAAGGATTCGACGATCTTCTTGCCGTGTTCGCGGCGCAGCAGGTCGCGGCCCTTACGGCCAACGCAAAGCAATTTGACGGTTTTGCCGGCGGCTTCGAGCTGGCGGATTTGCTTGCGGGCTTCGCGCACAATGGTGCCGTTGAAACCACCGCAAAGGCCGCGGTCGGAGGTCACAACGATCAAAAGGACAGTTTTATCGCTGCCAGTGCCGGCGATCAGGCGCGGGGTCGTATCGGTAATAACGAGGTTCGAGCAGAGAGATTCCAGCATCCGGGCCATGCGCTGGGCATAAGGACGAGCCGATTCGGCATTTTCCTGCGCGCGGCGCAGTTTGCTCGCGGCCACCATCTTCATGGCAGACGTGATTTTACGCGTCGATTTGACGCTACCGATGCGGTTTTTGAGGTCTTTTAAGCTGGGCATGGAACTCAGGTTAAAACGTTAAAATTCGTGGCTTTTTTGGCGGATTACGGCCCTCGGGTCAAGGAAAAATAAGCCCGAAAAAGGCCTTATCCCAGCATGCTATGCGTGGATTGCGGCAGCTTGACGATTAGCCCGTCCATAGCGGGCGTTAAACGTATCTGGCAGCCGAGGCGCGAAGTCTTGGTGATGCCGGGAGCAAGATCAAGCATATCCGTCTCATCATCGCTGGCAGGCGGCAACTTACCCGCCCATTTGGCATCCACGATCATATGGCAAGTGGAACAAGCCATAGCGCCGCCGCAAGCCCCTTCGACCTCGTCGATATTGTGCTTGC
>DASTLS010000106.1:0-2581 GCA_035714725.1 Alphaproteobacteria bacterium
GGACTTTGCGGCGCTGCGATTGGCTTGCGTCGCTGCGGTGCGGGCCTCCTCGGTGCGGCTACTCGAGTTCGATACATTGGCGGTGATCTGGTCAAGGGCCGCCGCCGTTTCCTCAAGCGAAGCCGCCTGCTGTTCCGTGCGCTTGGAAAGATCGTTGGCCGCTGAGGAAATCTCCCGCGTGCCATCATCGATCGCTGCGATGCCGGTCGAGATTGCTCCGAGCGCGTCTCCAAGCTGCTTGACCGAACTGTTAAAGTCCTGCCGAAGCGCTTCGAAATCCGGCGAGAACGGTTCTTGAAGCTGGAATGCAAGGTCGCCACCGGCGAGCCGCTTCAACCCGGCTGCGAGGCCGGACGTCGCGGCGCGAAGCCGCTCTGCGGCCTCTTCGTCTGCCTGTTTTCTGGCGGCGATCCGATCAGCCTCGGCTTGCGTTCTGGCAGCCTCCGCGTCCTGCTCAAATTTCCTGTTGGCGATTGCCGCCTGCCGGAAGACTTCGACGGCCGACCCCATGGCGCCGATCTCATCCGAGCGGCCGATAGCCGTAGAAGCGATATCAGTGTTACCATCCGCCAGTGCCTGCATGTCATTGGACAGCATAAGGATTGGCTTGGTGACGGTCTTGCGCGTAAGCCAGTAGAGGCTGAAAGAAAATAGCGCGGCCAGGGCTAGAAGAGCCTTCATGAGCGTATCGACAAGAGCCTGCGTATCCGCACTGTGTTTGGCGGTCTCTTCCGATACTGAGCTTATCTGTTCGCCGGCCTGTTCCATGGCTGTTTCAAGAGCGGAAAACTGGCTCATGAAGTCGGGCAGCGACTTCAGGGCAGCCGTCTGATCCTTCGCCGCAAGATCGACCATCTTCGTGGCGCTATCGATATAGGTAAGAAGCGGCGCTTCGATCTTTGCCAGGACATCCTGCGTGGTCTTATCCGTTGCCAGCTTTTTGTTCGCAGCGATCATATCACGGAATGACGTCTCATGTTCCGCCAGATCCGCTTTCACCGCATCGGCGCCTATTCCCGCCGCAGGATTGGCCGCCAGCAGCGACGCCAGCACGTCTGCGCGAAGCGCGTCGTGCATCATGTCCGCCTGCATGTGGTTGCGAAGCACCAGTGATGAACGGGCGACCTCGGCATTGTTCTGCGCCAAGGTTGTCGCCGACCACAGCCCGACGCCCGTGGCGCCCCCGGCCAAAGCGAAAATCGCTAGACTTGCGACGATAATCTTATGCTGAATCAATGCCATGCTCGGATTCTCCGCCAATCTCCAATTCTAAACATAACCAAACAATGTTAATTAATGATCAAACATAAATTTCGGAGAAATGGTCATTGTCAGTACGAAAACTACGCGCCATGATCTTCAATATTGCCGATTAATGGTTGTATCTAAGTATCTCTATTGCATCCCGTAATTACATCTTAATTAACACTTCAATCACATACAGCATGACCTCGTCTGCATCATGAAATTCGTCGGCATTTATAAAGTAATGCTTTCTGACGCATTCCTTATCTGCTCGGTACGATATGCCTCCGCCCGCAGCCCCGTTTGAGGCGGGCCTTATCGACATGAGGTCATGACCGGCATTCATGGATCAGTTGCTACGCTTTAGAATTAGAACGCCAAGAAGGCCCGTTTCCATTTTCGATATGGGAACATGGAATCGGGACCTGACGCAGCGGTCAAATCGAGAGGCCGTTTTGTGCTAGCCGTGTGCTAGGCCATAAACGCACGAAAGCCCTCCACGATGTGAGGGCTTTGTTACTGATATTCTTTGTAAGTTCTGGTTGCGGGGGCAGGATTTGAACCTGCGGCCTTCAGGTTATGAGCCTGACGAGCTACCGGGCTGCTCCACCCCGCGCCAGCGTAAACCGCGGAGCGGTTTATCGCGTGTAGCAAGTCGGCTTTGCCGGCTTGCGTCATCCGATCAAACCCCTGGGGTTTGATCGTGTTAGGCGGGCACCCTTATTGTGGGTTCCCACCAAATTCCAGAAGCGTTTTTTGCTTGCCTTTTAAAGCACAAAGGCCGCTTTTGAGCGGCCTATTGTAACACGGCTTGAGCCGTTTTGATCAGAGAAGATTTGAGGCGCATAAACCGCTTTAAGCAGTTTAGCGTAAAGTTGCGTTTTGCAGACCTGGCAGCGACCTACTCTCCCGCGTCTTAAGACGAAGTACCATGGGCGCAGGGGCGTTTCACGGCCGTGTTCGGAAAGGGAACGGGTGCGGCCACCCCGCCATAACCACCAGGTCGGCAAAGCGCAACTTTAGATGAGAAGCTGGTGAAGTTTTCACTTCGTTTGTCTATTTGAACACGTCGTTGGTTGTTCATTTTTTCGATGAACAGCGGCAATGAGAACAATCAAGCCAATCGAGCTATTAGTACCGGTAAGCTTCATGCGTTGCCGCACTTCCACACCCGGCCTATCAACGTGGTCGTCTACCACGGCTCTGATAGGGAACACTCGTTTTCAGGTTGGTTTCCCGCTTAGATGCCTTCAGCGGTTATCCATTCCATATGTAGCTACCCTGCTATGCCCTTGGCAGGACAACAGGTCCACCAGAGATATGTCCATCCCGGTCC
>DASTLS010000107.1:0-2076 GCA_035714725.1 Alphaproteobacteria bacterium
CTCGGCGCGTCATCTTATTACGCGGAAGCCGAGATCGAGCTTTCAAATGCCGCAAATCTTACAGGCGTTTACGCGCACTTGTTCGACAACACCACGAACTGGAGCGCGACCGACGGCAGCGCAATTACCGGGGCCGGTGCCCATATGATTGCAAGCGCAAGCGAAATGATCGCCTACCCGAACAGCGGTAAATTATTTTTCAGAACGCAACCCATGGTCCTTCCGACCAATTTGGTGAATCTAAACCTGAACCTCGAATTCGCGTTCGATACGTCCGGAGCTGCCGGCTCGGCAACGGCCACCGCCAAGGTCAACTATATAGGTATACGGAAGGCAGGGGTGGGTTAGGCCTGCAACCGTGCCAAAACGGGCGCCGGGGTTTTTGTGATGCCGCGGCTGACGAGTTCCATGTGATCGATCTCTTCGGCGTGATCTACAACGCTCCGTCGTTCTGCCGTCTCGGCAATGTCGTTGAGCAACTGGTAACGCGTCGGGTTGGAAGATATTCTCGGCATAGGCTTCTCCTCTAGAGTTGCGGCGGTTTCTCTTGCAGGTGTGGGTGTTCTCGTCACCCAAGTGCTGTTCAGGCGCGCCCGGGTCTCCGCGGTAAGCGCAAGAGAGCGTTCGTGGTCCTCTAGGATGGTTGCGACGCGCTCCGGGTGATCGGCAGGATTGAGCAGTAAATCCGGACGGCTTTCGATTTCACTGAAAACTTTTTGGAAAAAGGGCGAGGATGGTCTCGGGGTGTTAAGAACCTCATGCTCCAAGTGCTTAAGAGCAAACCCACGCCATTCGCTGTCCGATAAAATATCCACGCCGATATCGAGCATGCCTTGCGGTGTGATGTCGATAACGTCGCTTCCGGTCGCCAGGGCGCGGGCAAATTTTTCTTCGGTCAGGCCGTCCGCCCACATGAAGGGTGCTTCATCCGAACCCGCCGCACGGAAATAAACATCGGCGCCGCTGCCGTCACCGCGGAACGCGATACGCTGAAATTCTTCCGGCTTGAGCGTCTTCTGATAATTGTCGACCCAACGGTAGACGCCATAGTCATCCATCTTCGATCCGACAAAAAGGCGCAGGGATTTTCCGGCAAGCGCGGGCGCTGTGGCCTCTATGGTAACGGGCGATGGCGGAAGTTCGAACACGACCGGCGGCGCAATCGCTGGCGTTATAGTCGCGGCGCCGGCGCCCACGAGGAATGATCTGCGTGAAAATTTCATGGCCGGATAATAGCCGGTGAGAATGAAACCAAAAAGCGCGGATTAAGGTTAATTCTCAGCCTTTTAAGCGGAACTTATGCGCCGGATAAACGCCCAGAATGCGGACGTCTTGCGCAACGTAGTTGAGTTCATCCAGCGCCAGTTTTAATGCGCGGTCCTGCGGATGGCCTTCGAGATCGACGCGGAATTGCGCTTTCGAGAAATGCCCGCCGACGAGATAGCTTTCGATCTTCGTGATATTCACGCCGTTGGTCGCAAAGCTGCCGAGCGCTTTATAGAGTGCGGCCGGAATGCTGCGTACGCGGAAGATCAGCGTTGTGACCGACTTCGTGCCGCGCGGCGGAATCTTCGGCTGCTTTGCCAGAATGACGAAGCGCGTGGTGTTGTCCTTATAATTCGCCATGCCCGAGGCGAGACTCGTCAGGCCGTAAATCTTTCCCGCCAATTCGGTCGCAATCGCGGCGACCGATTTATCCTTCTTCTTCGCGATATCGGCTGCGGCTCCTGCCGTATCCGCATGCACGACCGGCTTCATCTTATGCTTCAGCAGCCACTTGCGACATTGCGCGAGCGCCTGCACATGGCTTTCCACGCGCTTGATGTCTTTCAGCTTCGCGCCTTTTACCGCGAGCAAGTGATGCACGATCGGCTGAAAATGTTCGCCGATGATATGCAATCCGCCTTCCGGCAGCAGGTAATGCACGTCTGCAACGCGGCCCGCGACCGAATTTTCAATCGGTATCATCGCGAGATCGGCCTTGCCGTCGCGCACTGCTGCGAACGCTTCTTCAAATTCGATGCAGGGCAGGGTGGTATAGCTCGGATAAAGCGCGCGGCAGGCGAGATCGGAATT
>DASTLS010000108.1:0-2156 GCA_035714725.1 Alphaproteobacteria bacterium
ATCATAAATATCGCGGGCATATTCGACATATTGCGATTGGCCGACGGGGCCGAACATCTGGTCCTTGATGATTTCGGCGAAACCGATGATGGCGTTAAGCGGCGTGCGCAGCTCATGGCTCATATTCGCTAAGAATTCCGATTTACTGCGGTTGGCGAAGTCGGCTTGCTCCTTCGCCTGAATGAGCGCGAACTCCGACTGGCGGCGCTCGGTAATGTCGTACATCGTACATTCGTAGTATCGCAAATCGCCGTCGTTATCGCGCACGACGTGGCCACTCATATTCACCCAGATGGTGCGGTGGCCCTTGATCAAGAGCTCAACCGGATATTCGCGCTGATTGTCATCCTGCAGCATCGCGAACCATTCCTGGCGCTGCGAGGCGTTCACGAACAGGCGTTGGTTGTAATCCGGCTGGTCGGCGAGCAGTTCCTGAGGATTGTCATATCCCAAAATATGCGCGGCGGTGTGGTTGGCATTCAGCCACTCACCGGTTGCCGTGATCTGGCATATGCCGATGCCGGCATTTTCGAAAATTGCACGATAGCGCTGCTCGCTATCACGCAGCGCGCGGGCCATGCGCTCTTCTTCCACGATCTTGGCGTTGAGTTCGTTATTTGCGCGACGCAGTGACAGCGTCATGATCGTCATCTCGGCCGACTGCGCACGAGTGACACGCAAATAGATGATCAGTGCCAGCGTCAGCAGCAGGCCGATGAAAAGTTCGATGTAAGGCAGTGCGTCGATCAGCCAAACGGCTTCATCGCTATGAACATGAAAGCCGTGAAGGCTCTGCTCCATGACATAGAACAGCAAAACGGATACGCCAACGCCGATACCTGCGATGGTAATAGGCAGCCCAATGCGGCGACCGAAAAGGCGCGGCGATGAGAACATCGGCGAGATGGCTGGGCTATGCGTTTCGATCATGCAATGAAGGCTTGGGCCGGGCCGGTTAAGTGTCATTCCAGCTTCGGTTTTTCGCCCTAAAATCAGGTTAAACTTGGCGAAAACCCACAAATATATTCCTCAAGCATTTTATGAAGTTGCGCGAAGAAAACGCGAAATTCCAAGCGCTTGGCCCAAGACCTTAAATTTCTGTGAAAATCAGACAGCCTGCTTCCAACCGTGCAGAAACAGGATTTCAAAGCTGGCCGGAATAGCGCCATCAAGGCCCCCGAAACGCTCCCGATAAAGCCGCCCGGCCTCCATGAAAAGCGCCTTCCGTGCCGGACGCTTCAGGCGCTGCAAATGGACGTTGGTTTCGCCCATCCCGCGCAAGTCATGCATCAGCACAAAAATATCCGGATAAGTCAGCGTCAGCATTTCTCTGTCCGTCACCGGCAAAGAAAAACCGGCGCGCTGCATAAGACCGCTCGCGGCTTGCAAATCAAGCATCGGCGAAAGACGCGGACTGACCCCACCCATGATCTTCATCTCGGCATCCATGAGACAGCTACGCAATTCGTGCAACGTCTCACCGCCGAAGACCGATGCCAAAAACAATCCGTTCGGCTTCAGCGCATATTTAATTTGTGCGAGCGCACCCGGCAGATCATTCACCCAATGCAAACTCAGATTGCTGATGATGAGATCGAAGCTGTTCGCAGCAAAAGGCAGAAACTCTTCATCACCGATAACGAAAGGCTTCGGCGCTTGTCGCGCCATCCGCGCCGACAAATCCATACTTGCGACGAAAACGCCTTCTCGCTGCGCCAGCCGATGAGCCAAAGCCCCATCATGCGCGCCGAGATCAAGGATCATCGGGAAATCGCGCGTCACATCCTCGAGCCGTTCCTGCAAATGCGCTCCAGCCTCATCGAACAACACCCGATGTGCGCCGAATTTATGCGCGGCTCGGTCGCGGCGACGGCGCAGCAATGTGCGATCAAAGACGTTAATTTGGCTATGAGATGACATTCAGCTACTATGCCTGTCCCACCTCAGAATCCCAAGTACCGATGTCCCTGCCCCAATCCACCCCGCGCTGGCGAAAGCTCGCCGGCAAAACGCTCGATCTGCTGCTACCGCCTCTCTGCCTCGCTTGCGATGCACCGGTTGGCGAGAACCGTACGCTCTGCCCCGCATGCTGGAGCAGCATCCATTTCATCACACCGCCGGTCTGCGCCTGTTGCGGTGCGCCGTTCGATATCCCT
>DASTLS010000109.1:0-3511 GCA_035714725.1 Alphaproteobacteria bacterium
TCAGAACCCGCATTTCCGCACCGCTCGCCACGCCCGCGCGGGCTAAGGCGCTTGACAGGCTGTGTCATCGTGACACAATCGGGCCTATGATTTTTCTGGTTTCCACTCGCTTTTCCACCCGACGCGCCTAAGGCGCCATACACTTCCCCTGCACCAAAAAATCGCTGGCCTCCCCGCATCCAAGATGCAAAAAGGCTATTTTGTAGAACCGAATATTTCTGGAGATCAAAGAGATGAACGTCAAAGACCTGAAAGGCCAAACCATTGCCTTCGCCGCATCCGGCGGACTTGATAGCTGCACCATCACCCACTGGCTCACTGAAAATGGCGTAAAAGTTGTCGCCTTCACTGCAGACCTCGCCCAGCCGGATGAAACCGATTTCGGCTCGATTGAAAAGCGCATGCGCGCATGCGGCGCCGTCGATTTCGTCGCCGTTCCTCTCCAAAAAGAAATGGCCGCCATCGGCATTGAAGGCATCCAGGCGCAGATTTGCTACGAAGGCCGTTACTGGAACACAACGCCGCTCGGACGCGTTGTGACGACCAGCGGTATCGTTCCTGCCATGAAGAAAAAAGGCATCAGCGTTTTCAGCCATGGCGCCACCGGCCGCGGTAATGACCAAGTGCGCTTCCAGCTCATCACCAACATGCTGGAGCCGGGTTTCAATGTGTATGCCCCTTGGCGCGACGAAACTTTCCTTAACCGCTTCGGTGGTCGCTTGCAAATGATCGAATATTGCGAACAGCACGGCCTGCCGATTAAGGCCTCGCGCGAAAAGCCTTATTCGACGGACGCAAATTTGCTCGGCCTCACGCATGAAGCCGGCAAGCTTGAATCGCTCGAAACACCTGCGCATTTCGTCACGCCGGAAATGGGCGTATGGCCTGAGAACGCGCCAGAGAAAGCCGAAGAATTCACCGTCCGCTTTGAAAAAGGCTGGCCTGTTTCGGTCAACGGCAAGAAGGTCGACGCGCTGCAAGCAATGCTTACGGCAAACGAAATCGGCGGCAAGCATGCTATCGGCATCGGCCTCCATCTGGTCGAGAGCCGTTTCGTCGGCATCAAATCGCGCGGCATTTACGAAGCGCCCGGCATGGAACTGCTCGGCACTTGCTACATGTTCTTGCTGCAACTCGTCCTTGATCGCCGTGCGCGCGAGATGTTTGACAATATGTCGCTCCTCCTCGCCAAGCAGCTCTATCAAGGTTACTGGTATGATGTCGCATCACGCATGGCGCGCGAAGCTATCGGCCAGACAGCCGACCTCGTTACCGGCACCGTCACGGTTTCCCTCTATAAGGGCAACGTCGCTTACGTCTCGACCAAGGATGTGCCGCACTCGCTCTTCTCGAACGACAGTTCGATGGAAGCAGAAGGCGGTTTCGACCACAAGGACTCCGAAGGTTTCCTCGGCGTTCTCGGCGTCCATGCGCGCGTTATCGCTCATGCCGGCCAGACCAAGGGCAACAAGAACGGTACCCCCGCTCATGGCGTGGATGGCGTTCCGGGCTGGAACGGCGCGCTCGATAACGGCACGGACTAACGTAAAGCTAAGCGTTTAGAACCAGGCGGGCGGATCGCTCGACGGGAAGCTGTCTTTCAGCGTCTTGTCGATCTGCTCTTCGCTCAAATTCTCACGCATGCGCTTTTCATCCGCGATGATTTTTTTGTGGTTTGCCGGATCTTTTCCGAAGAAAAAGTCGAGCAAGTTTTTTGTGAATGTGTCTGTCATCGGGACAGTATCGCTTCGCTTCACATAAAACCGCGATAATAAAAAGGGCCGCAGTTTCCTGCGGCCCTGATTATTTTCTTAGTTTTTTAAGCGACGAACTTAGAAATCCATGCCGCCCATACCACCCATGCCACCGCCCATGTCGCCATGGCCGCCAGCCGCAGACTTCTTCTCCGGCTTATCGGCAATCATCGCTTCAGTGGTGATCAGGAGACCCGCGATCGACGCGGCGCTTTCCAGCGCTGTGCGAACGACCTTGGTCGGATCCAGAATACCGGCCTTGAGCATATCGGTGAAATCACCCTTCTGCGCATCGTAGCCGTAGTTGGTGTCCTTCTGATCGAGCATGCGACCGACAACGATGGAACCATCGGTGCCTGCGTTGTCTGCGATCTGGCGAACAGGCGCTTCGAGCGCGCGACGCACGATTTCAACGCCACGGCGCTGATCGTCGTTCGCGACACGAACCTTCTCGATAGCACGGGTTGCATAGAGCAATGCCGAACCACCGCCTGCGATCACGCCTTCTTCGACGGCTGCGCGCGTTGCGTGCATGGCGTCGTCAACGCGATCCTTGCGTTCCTTCACTTCGACTTCGGTCGCACCGCCGACGCGGATGACTGCGACGCCGCCGGCGAGCTTCGCCAGACGTTCCTGCAGTTTTTCCTTATCGTAGTCAGACGAGGTTTCTTCGATCTGCTGACGGAGCTGATTGCAACGTGCTTCGATGTCCTTCTTCTTGCCGGCGCCATCGATGATTGTTGAATTGTCTTTGTCGATGCGGACCTTCTTGGCGGTGCCGAGCATGTCGAGCGTGACATTTTCAAGCTTGATGCCGAGATCTTGCGAGATGACCTGGCCGTTCGTGAGAATGGCCATATCTTCCAGCATTGCCTTGCGGCGATCGCCAAAGCCAGGAGCCTTGACGGCAGCAACCTTGAGGCCACCGCGCAGCTTGTTGACAACCAACGTTGCCAAAGCTTCGCCTTCGACTTCTTCCGCAACGATGAGCAGCGGACGGCTCGACTGAACAACAGCTTCGAGGACAGGCAGCAACGGCTGCAGGCCCGTGAGCTTGCTTTCGTGGAACAGGATGAAGGGATTTTCCAGCTCGCACAGCATCTTTTCGGCATTGGTGACGAAGTATGGCGAGAGGTAACCGCGATCGAACTGCATGCCTTCAACGACTTCGAGTTCGGTCTCGAGGCTCTTGTTTTCTTCAACTGTGATCGGCGATTCATGACCAACCTTGGCCATCGCTTCGGCGATCATCTTGCCGATTTCCTTGTCGCCGTTGGCTGAGATTGTGCCGACTTGCGCGATTTCATCGTTCGATGAAACCTTCTTCGAACGTTCCTTCAAATCTTCCACGACCTTCTCGACCGCAGCGTCGATGCCGCGCTTGAGATCCATCGGGTTCATGCCGGCTTCAACAGCCTTCACGCCTTCAACGGCCATCGCGCGTGCGAGCACGGTTGCGGTGGTGGTGCCGTCGCCGGCTTTGTCGTTTGCTTTCGATGCGACTTCGCGCACCAGCTGAGCGCCCATATTTTCGAGCTTATCTTCCAGCTCGATTTCCTTGGCGACGGTGACGCCGTCCTTGGTGGAGCGCGGAGCGCCGAAGCTCTTGTCGATCACAACGTTACGGCCTTTGGGGCCGAGCGTGACGGAGACTGTGTCGGCGAGAATGTTGACGCCGTTCAGCATACGCTTACGAGCTTCGGTGCCATGTTTGACGATTTTAGCGGCCATGATTTATGTCCTTAGTTCCTGAGTGA
>DASTLS010000110.1:0-7600 GCA_035714725.1 Alphaproteobacteria bacterium
AAACCGAACGTGTTTCGCATGCGTTTGCTTGGCGCGGAAGTGAAGCCAGTCTCGAGCGGCTCCAAGTCGCTCAAGGATTCCATGAACGAAGCGTTGCGCGATTGGGTCAGCAATGTTGAAGACACATTTTATATTATCGGCACCGTCGGTGGTCCGCATCCGTACCCGATGATGGTGCGCGATTTCCAGGCTGTCATCGGTCGCGAAGTGCGCGAGCAGATCATGAAGGCCGAAGGCCGCGTGCCGGATAGCCTCGTCGCTTGCGTCGGTGGCGGCTCGAACGCGATGGGTCTGTTCTACGAATTTCTGAATGATCGCGATGTTGCGATGCATGCGGTGGAAGCTGCAGGGCATGGCCTCAATACCGGCATGCATGCGGCATCATTGGCTGGCGGTAAGGCGGGCATTTTGCACGGCATGCGCAGCTATTTCTTGCAAAATGCAGATGGCCAAATTCAGGAAGCGCATTCGATTTCCGCCGGCCTCGATTATCCCGGTATCGGCCCGGAACATGCATGGCTCAATGATGCCAAGCGCGTGAATTATGTGCCTATTACAGATGATGAAGCCGTGAAGGCATTCCAGAATTGTGCGAAGCTCGAGGGCATTATTCCGGCACTCGAATCCTCGCATGCTTTGGCCTATGTTGAAAAGCTCGCGCCGACATTGCCGAAAGAGCATCTCATGGTCGTCAATCTCAGTGGTCGCGGCGATAAGGATATTTACACAGTTGCTGATAAGCTCGGAGCAACATTGTGAGCCGCATCGATACGCGTTTTGCCGAGCTGAAAGCCGCATCGAAAAGCGCGCTTGTGACCTTTGTCACGGCGGGCGATCCAGATATCGAGACATCTGCAAAAATTCTTTCAGGTCTTCCAAAAGCCGGCGCCGATATTATCGAGATCGGTGTGCCGTTCAGCGATCCGATGGCCGATGGCCCGACAATTCAGACCGCAAACCTTCGCGCCTTCAAAGCGGGCATCACTTTAATCAAAGTGCTCGAGCTGGTGCGTGTGTTCCGCAAGCAGGATAGCGCGACGCCGATCGTGCTGATGGGCTATTACAATCCGATCTATATTTATGGCGTCGATAAATTCGTGGCCGATGCCAAAGCTGCTGGTGTCGATGGTTTGATCGCCGTTGATCTGCCACCGGAAGAAGATGCCGAACTTTGCGAGCCCGCTATCAAGGCCGGCCTCAATTTCATTCGGCTCGTGACGCCGACGACGGATGCCAAGCGTATTCCCGCCGTACTGAAAAATGCCGGCGGCTTTTTGTATTACGTTTCGATGACCGGCATCACCGGCACCAAGGCTGTGAGCGCCGAGCCTGTGAAAAAAGCGGTCGCGGAATTACGGAAACACAGCAAGCTGCCCATCGCGGTCGGCTTCGGCATCACAACGCCTGAGGAGGCCAGGGCCATCGCCCACGCATCCGACGGCGCGGTTGTCGGCAGCGCGATTGTTAACCGCATTGCCGCAAATCTGGATGCCTCCGGAAAGCCAAAAGCCAAGCTGGTTGAGGATGTTCTGGGCTTTGTCGAAAGTCTGGCGAAAGCCGTGCATACCCGCTAGTATCGCCCGGTCATGAAATACATAGTTATTATCGCCGCGCTCATTCTCGGCTTTTTGGGCAGTCAGTGGGCCAACCAGCACGGGTTGCTCGGCACTTCCAAAACGACCTCGCAACAGACTGAAACCGCCTATCAGCGCGTGATGCGTACAGGTACCGTCCGTTGTGGTTATGCGCTCTGGCCACCCTTTATGGCCAAGGACCCGAACACTGGCGCGCTCTCCGGTTTCAACTACGATATCTTCAACGCTATCGGTAAAGAGCTCGGCCTCAAGATCGAATGGGTCGAAGAAGTCGGTTTCGGCAATTTCATCGAAGGGTTGAAGACCGACCGTTACGACGCGATGTGCGAAACCGGTTGGCCTGACCCAGGTCGCTTCAAGAACACCACTGTCACACTGCCGGTGCATTATCACAAAGTTTATGTCGTCGTACGCGCGGACGATAAGCGTTTCGATCAGGGCTATGAGCAACTCAACAGCGATGCGTACACGGCGGCTGCCGTCGATGGCGACGTGACGCAGAGCATCGCGATGGCCGATTTCCCGAAAGCGAAGATCGATGCGCTGCCGCAGAACGCCGACGCATCGCAAATCTTCACCGAAGTCGCGACCGGCAAGGCGGATGCGACGTTTGTCGATATCGGTTTCTTCCAGAGCTATGACAAGCAAAATCCCGGCAAGTTGAAAATCGCCGGATCGGTCTTACATGTATATGGCTCGGTCTTCTTCGTGAAGGCGGGCGAGGTTGATATGAAAAACCTGATCGATAGCGCGATCATTTCGCTCACCAACAAAGGCGTTTTGGCCGATATCCTGCGTCGTGTTGATCCGAACTCTATTCCGCCCGCGCCGACTTATGCGGGCGCGGCAACCCCTTAATCTGGAATTTCCATGAACTGGCTTACTAATTTCGTCCGTCCCAAAATTCGTGCGCTTGTCCCGACCAAGAAAGAGATTCCGGACAATCTCTGGGAAAAATGCCCCGGCTGCAGCGCCATGCTGTTCAAGCGCGAGCTCGATGAAAACCTGAATGTTTGCCGTTCGTGCGGTTTTCATTTGAAGATGGGCGCCGTGCGCCGCCTCGAGACGGTGTTCGACGATGGCCGTTATAAAGAGATCGACGTGCCGAAGGTGCTGGTCGATCCGCTCAAATTCCGCGATCAGAAAAAATATGCCGATCGCCTGAAAGACGCCCGCAATAAAACCGGACGGCAGGATGCGATTGTTGCGGGTGAAGGCACTATCGGCGGCGTGAAGACTGTTATCGCTGCATTCGATTTCAGCTTCATGGGCGGCTCCATGGGCATGGGCGTAGGTGAGGCGATTGTGGCTGCGGCTCGCCGCGCCGTTGCTACCAAATCTGCTCTTTTGATTTTCCCGGCTTCCGGCGGTGCGCGCATGCAGGAAGGCGCTTTGTCGTTGATGCAGATGCCGCGCACGATTATCGCGGTGGATGAAGTGAAATCTGCCGGTCTGCCTTACATTGTTGTGCTGACCGATCCGACAACCGGTGGCGTGACGGCATCTTTCGCTATGGTCGGCGACATTCATATTGCCGAGAAGGGCGCGCAAATCGGTTTTGCCGGCGCGCGCGTAATCGAAAGCACGATCCGCGAAACATTGCCTCCCGGCTTCCAGCGTTCCGAGTATCTGATGGACCACGGCATGGTCGATATCGTGCTGGAGCGCAAAGACCTGCGTGATACGCTCATCCGCGTGCTGCGTTTGTTGCGTAAGGAAGCGGCTGGCAGCGCCAAAGCGCTTCTCTCCGGCCCCGTGCCGCATGGCGCGCGGAGCGCAAAGCGCATCTGAGGATGCCTTCAACGTCTCACGACATCCTCGAACGTTTTCGCCTCGGTTACGGCAAAGACATCGATCTGACTTTGCGTCCGGCCTATCGCGAGCTGCTGCAGAAGCTGGGCGATCCGCAGAAACATCTGCCGCCGGTTTTTCATATCGCGGGCACCAACGGTAAAGGCTCGACCTGCGCGTTCCTGCGCTCGATGCTCGAAGCCGCCGGATACAAAGTGCATGTCTATACCTCGCCGCATCTGGTTAGGTTTCATGAGCGCATTCGCGTAGCGGGCAAGCTTATCGCCGAGGCCGAATTGACAGCGATTCTCGAAGAGTGCGAACGACTGGCGACGCCCGGCGGCGTGAGTTATTTCGAGGTCTCGACCGCCGCAGCGCTTGCAGCCTTCGCGCGGTATCCTGCCGATTTCACAATTTTGGAAACTGGTCTCGGCGGCAGGCTGGATGCGACGAATGTTGTCGAGAAACCGCTCGCCACGATCATCACGCGCCTTTCATACGATCACCGCGAATATCTCGGCGATACGCTTGCGCAAATCGCGGGTGAGAAAGCCGGCATCATGCGCGAGGCTGTTCCTTGCTTCACAGCGCAGCAGCCGGATGATGAGAGCCGTAAAGCACTTAAAGATGCTTCAGAAAAAATTCGGGTGGCGCTGATCTCAGGCGGCGAGGGTTGGAAGGTTACCCCAACCGATAGTGGATTTCAGTTTAAGGACGCGACACGCGCGCTCACTTTGCCGCTGCCTGCGCTCCCCGGCGAGCATCAAATTCAGAATGCAGGTCTTGCGATTGCGGCACTGTCGGTTTTGAAAAAACCGCTGACAGAAGAGGAGATCAAACGCGGCTTGCAGAATGTGCAGTGGCCCGCGCGGCTGCAAAAGTTGGAGCAGGGGAAGCTTGCAGAAGAACTGCCGCAGGGCTGGGAATTATGGCTCGATGGCGGCCATAACGACAGCGCTGGCGAGGTCCTGGCGGCTCAGGCCGAACGCTGGAAAAAGGCTGATAACAAGCCGCTTTTGATCGTCATCGGTATGCTGACGACAAAAAAGCCGGAAGAGTTTCTGCGGCCGCTTCTGCCCTACATAACGGGCGGCGGCAGCATCACCATTCCCGGTGAGCCGTTGAGTTTCTCGGCAGACAAGTTAGCCGACATCATGCGCGATTTGGGTATTCAGTATGTGATGCCGTTTGCATCGCTGGATGATGCCGTTGGCATGACGGCAATCATGTCTTCGTCGCCAATGCGTGTTCTGATTTGCGGTTCGCTTTATCTCGCGGGGCATGCGCTTGCCGAAAATGGCACGCAAGTTTCCTGAACTCATTTCCTAAATCACTTCAAAAATTTTTTGAAAAGTTTCCCAAAATTTGGGCACAAAAAAACCGCCGCGAGGACGTCCCAGGCGCGGCGGTTTAAATTGTCTTACGACTTAAGGCTTACTGAGCCGGGGTCGCGGACGTGTCGGTCGAAGCTGACGACTTCTTGTGCTTCTTGCCGGTGTGCTTCTTGCCGTGATGCTTCGGAGCGGGCTTAGCCGAGTCCGTTGCAGCCGGAGCTGGTGCAGCGCCGGTCATAGCGTCTTGCGCCATTACGGGGCCGGCAACGAGAGCAGCAACAACAGCCGTCGCAACCAAAAGTTTCATCGAACGCATCTTAAGTTCCTTTCCATGGAGTGTATATTCGGCCCGGGTGGACCGGTACTAGTAGAAGACCAAAAAAGCATGGCAAAAGAAGGGCGTCAATGCAGATTCATCATGGCATTGGTGACTTCTTTGAGGCCTATTTCCGAAAAGCCACACCCATATAGATCGAGGCAAAATTGAGGCGCACGGCCCGCAAAATCCCGGCCTCAAACCTTGGATTCCAAGGGGTGGCCTGTGGATGATTTTATATTTCGCCGCATGCATCCCCTCTATGGCGGGGGCAGTTTCCTGCCATTCCCGGGGAGGCAGAAACGGTGATGATTCCCGCTTTGTTTTGCCATTTTTCCCGGTTATAAACTTGCCACAGGTTCGATTCCGGGCCGGTTATCTTCAGGAGATTATCAATGCGTTTGACGCCGCGTCCGCTCTATCTCGTTCTTGCTCTCGCCATCGCATCTCCGGCGATGATTGCAACACCGGCATTCGCGCAAGACGACGCTTCGACTGATGCAGGCGCAGCAGGCGCCACAGGGCATGACGCTGCCGTCAAAACCCCTGTCGGCAAATTCATTCAGCAACTCGGCGATCGCGCGATCGCTGTTATCGCGAATAAGTCCATTACGATTGATCAACGCTCCGACAAGTTCCGCAACATCCTTCAGGACTCATTCGACCTGCCGACTATCGGTCGTTTCGTCATCGGTCGCACCTGGAACACCGCGACGCCCGAACAGCAGCAAGAATATATGAAGCTGTTTGAAGCGCTTGTGATCAAGAGCTACGGCGATCGCCTCACGCTTTACACCGGCGAAGGCTTCACTGTTACGGGCTCGCGTCCGGAAAGCGACAAGGACTTCATCGTCAACAGCCAGATCACCCATCCGGATGGTTCGGAGCCGACTGCAATCGATTGGCGCGTGCGCCAGAAGAACGGCAAGTTGGGCGTGATCGATGTTGTCGTTGAAGGCGTAAGTCTCAGCGTTACACAGCGCCAGGAATATGCGTCTGTTATTCAGCGCAATGGCGGCCAGATCGACGGCTTGCTGACGCTGATGCGCCAGCAGCTGCAGGGCCCGAACGGCCTCGAGCAGCACGGCTAAAAATTCGCCGTAATTATTGGGTAGAAATCTTCAGACGGCGAGAGCCGTTACTGAATAGATTTTTTTATTATTCAAATCTTGACTTGAGAGTCAGTAGAGAGGCATAAGAACGCCTCTTTAAACGAAACTAACTGTAAAAAACACCTTTTGGAGTACTCAATGGCCGACACGACCGCCCACGATCGCCTCACTGCACTGACCGCACAAGTTGCCGCTTCTTATGTCGGCAACAACACTGTAGCTGCGTCGGAAATTCCGCAGGTGATGGCGACGATCTATCAGGGCCTCGCGAAGCTCGGCACGACGAGCGTATCAGACAATCGTCCGGAGCCGGCAGTCTCGCCGAAGAAGTCCGTATTCCCCGATTACATCGTCTGCTTGGAAGACGGCAAAAAGCTGAAGATGCTAAAGCGCCATCTGAAGACGTCTTACAATCTGACGCCTGACCAGTATCGCGAGCGCTGGAACTTACCGTCTGAATATCCGATGGTCGCTCCCAACTATGCCCGCCAGCGTAGCCGTCTTGCGAAGCAAATCGGCCTCGGCACCTCGGCATCCCGCCGCGCGCCGAAGCAAAAAGCGGCCTGAGACTTAGGGCAAAATATAAGCCTTTGATAATGTTAAATAGTTTCCTAAACCCTTATGGAATCGAAACTATTTAACCCGTCGCTTGCTATAGTATCGGACTATCCAGATATGGTACTAAATCGGCGTTGATTCTGAGCCTGGCCGCAATTGGATACCCGAAGATCCCGAGCCGCCGCACTGCCACCGATAGGGGGATGCTCATGACAGGAAATGTACACAAGATTACCGATCTGGGTGATTCATCGCTGCGTAATGGCAGCCTCGAAGTTCGTCTCGCCGAAAACGCGGAAGAGATCGATGCTGCGCAGGCGCTTCGCTATCACGTCTTCTATGAAGAGATGGGCGCTGTGCCTTCGCCCGAGATGGAAGCGCGCAAACGCGACTTCGATAAGTTCGACGATCACTGCGATCATCTTCTCGTCATCGATCATATGCGCAAGGGCAAGAATAAGGTCATCGGTACCTATCGCCTGATCCGCCGCGCAGCTGCTGCCAAGTGCGGTGGTTTTTATTCGAGCAGTGAGTACGATATCTCGCCGCTGATGACATACCCCGGCGAAATTCTGGAATTGGGCCGCTCCTGCATCGATGCCGAATATCGCACCGGGCAGGTGATGCAGACTTTGTGGAAGGGTCTCACCGCTTACGTCTTTAAATATGACGTGCGTTTGATGTTCGGTTGCGCGAGCTTGCCGGGCGCCGATCCGCAAGCGCATGCATTGCCGCTTTCATATCTTCATTATCACCATCTCGCGCCGCCGGCTTTGCGCGCGAAGGCTCTGCCGGAACGTTATGTCGATATGCGTCTTTTGCCGCGCGAAGCGTTCGATCCCAATGCTGCGTTTGACGGCATGAAGCTCGATCCGCGCACGGGCGCTAAAAGCC
>DASTLS010000111.1:0-2405 GCA_035714725.1 Alphaproteobacteria bacterium
TGTTGTCATAGATGAAAGCCATCAACGGCGTGAGCGTAAGCGGTCCCATTTCAACATGGTCGGCATGCAATAGGTAATGACGGTCATTATCACGTTGGCGCAGCCATAAGCCTGCACCGGTAAGCTCCAGCGTCGGCACGCGCTGCAGGTAATGCATCTCGAGCTCGCGATAGCGGCTATTGAACACAGCGCCGATGGGATTGAGTAGCGTCACGTTGAAGAAGCTAAACAGCAGCGTAACGACAAGGGCGGGGAACAGGAATTGCCAGGCCGAAACACCGGTGGCGCGCGCGATGATCAATTCCTGGCTGCGCGTGAGACGCCAGAAGGTAAACATGCCCGCAAACAAAACGACGAAGGGCAGAATTTTCTCAATCGTTTCCGGCAGCTTATAAACGCCCATACGCAGGACGAGCATAAAGCTCGCATCCGGACGATCCGCTGCGCGACGCAGAAGTTCGGCGATCTCGAACAAAAAGATGATGCCCGCAAGTCCGAACAGGAACAGCGAGAACCACAGCAGATATTGCCGTCCGAAATAGCGGTTGAGGGTCCAGTGGCCGATCATGTCGTGATCACCTTTGGTGCGGCGCTCGCAGGGGCCATGCGCGGTTTGAAATATTCAATATTGATGAAGATCAGACAGATCGGCACTACCGAGAGCGGCACGAGATAGAGCAAGAATGCCAGCCAGCTATTTTTTGTCACGATACCCGTAAGAGACATATAGCTTGCCTGAACGGTGATGATGGCAAGCGACGCGATAAGAATGCGCTTGCCCATGCCGCGGCGGTTGAACTCGCCGGCAAGAATGGCGGTAAGTCCTATGAAGGTGAAAGCCAGCGCCATTAAAGGTGTGGCGAAGCGTTGATTAAACTCGGTCATCAAATGTTCGCGTGAAGTGCGCACGGTCAGCATCTCAGGCGTGGGATTAAGAAGTTCCCAAGTCGATTGCTCACGCGCTTCCGGCAAGCGATGACCTTCCGTGCCGCTGCGCAACGCGTTGAGATCGAGGACATATTGATCAAAAGCGAGTTCCGACAAATGGCCGGAGACGGTGTCCAACTCCTGTCGCCGCCCGTTAAAGACAACGATTTGCGGCTGTCCTGCGTTTTCAACCACTTGCCCTGTATTGGCCATGATCGTCACCGGCGTTTCAGGCTTGCGCACGTCATGAATAAGAATGCCTTCAAGCGCGCCATTGCTGCCGCGCTTATGAGCATAAAAGGTCAGGCCTTCGGTGATGTCATTGAAGTTGCCGGGGCGAGACAGGAACACGGCAAAATTATCGCGGATCTTATATTGCAGTGTCACGAGACCGCGATTGGCGGCGGGTGTAAGCCACAGTGTGAGTGCAAAACATACGAGAACAACCATGCCAGCCATAGCCAATGCCGGCATCGCCTGGCGCATGGGGCTGATGCCAGCTGCGCGCATAACAACCAATTCGCTATCGATCGCTAATTTATTATAGACGAAGATGGTCGCGACCCCGAGGCCGAGTGGTAGAACCAGCGGCAGGAATGTCGGCACTGACAGAGCCATAAGCTGGAAGAAAACCCAAAGGGTCGAGGAATTGTCGATAACCAGCGACAGCATGCGGAAGGATTGCGTGAACAGCACGACAAAGCTCACCGCCACGGCGGAGAAGATAAAGGCGGTCGCCAGTTGGCGGAACAGATAGAAGCCTAAACGTTGCATCGTCTCGTCACGCGTTGGAATCGGCCAAGGCTAAGGCCTTGCTGGACAAATTCTTTATCCGGTTTAAGCTGAAACCGCAAATCTGACCTCGGAAGGATATTTAATGCTGAAAGTCGCTTTTTCGCCAGTCGCAACCCCGGACCAGAACACGGCCATCCTAACCGTGGCATCAGGGCAGAAATTGGGCGATCAGGGCGTAAGGCTCGATAAAAAGCTCGGCGGCGCGATCTACCGCGCGATGGAGGCTGGCAGTTTTACTGGTGCTAAAGAGCAAACGCTTTCGATTGTGGCGCCCGCCAAATCACGCCTCAGCCGCGTTATTTTGGTTGGTATCGGCGAGCCGGCCAAGGCGACCGAAGTGATGATGCAGCGCGTTGGCGGTGCAGCCCTTGCGGCGCTTCCAAACAAGGAAACTCAAGCCACGCTGATTTTTGACGCACATAAAGGCCTTGGTGTTTCGCTGGCCGTTGCTGCCGCTAATGCTGGCTTCGGCGCGCGCCTCCGTTCTTACCGTTTCGACAAATACCGCACCACTTTAAAGCCGGAGCAGAAGCCGCATTTAAAAAGCTTCACTGTTTCCTGCGCTGAAGCTCCCAAGGCCCGTACGGCCTATGCCGCCCTCGAGAAGGTGGCGGACGGCGTGTTTTTCACCCGCGATTTGGTCTCTGAGCCCGCAAACATCATCTACCCTGAAACATTGGCTG
>DASTLS010000112.1:0-5855 GCA_035714725.1 Alphaproteobacteria bacterium
GGCACCATAGGGCTGTGGTTTGAGGATACGCTTCAGGCCATCGACCAGCTGACGGAAGGGCCCCAGATTATCGTCGGCTCATCGATGGGCGGTTGGCTCGGTCTTTTGCTGGCTGTTCAGCGGCCGGAGCGGGTCAAGGCGCTCATTGGTATCGCGGCAGCACCCGATTTCACCGAAGATTTAATGTGGCTCAAAATGTCATCCGAACAGCGCGCACGACTAGAGCGTGACGGTACGATGCTGGATGAAACAGCGCCGCCGGGTGAGCAAGCGCCGATTACCCTGAAGCTTATTGAAGAAGGGCGAAAGCACCTTTTGCTGCGGAAGGTTATTCCCGCTCAATGTCCTGTGCGATTATTGCAGGGGCTGAATGATCGTGACGTGCCTTGGCAACATGCTTTGCGCATAACAGAGAATATTGCGCATGAGGATGTGCGCGCGGTCTTCGTCAAGAACGGGGATCATCGCCTCAGCCGCCCAGAAGATCTCGATCTCCTGTGGCGGACTGTCGGCGAATTTCTTTAAGCCGCAGCTTTATATTCGACCTGTTCGGTCTGAAGGGCTTTCTGGAAAGCAGGGCGCGCTGTCACTGTCTGGATCAGCTTTTTGGTTTTTGGGCCAATGGTGATTGGCTTCGGCACATGTCCGCCCCAATTGGCAATCACGCACATGAGGATGTCGCCAACAGTGATGTTATCACCCGCGAGATATTGCGAGGAGCCAAGATGTTCTTCGATCTCCGCCCACATCTTGTTGATGACCTTCACCGAGATATCCATCAAATTTTCGGACGTCGCATCATTGGATGCATTCTTCTTGAGGAAGAAAACGCGGCCATAGGCCGGATGAAGTGAGGCGTTGCAGAACATCAGCCACTGGATCGCTTTGGTACGTTCCGGCTCGCTGGTCGGCAGGAGCGGGCTTTTGTGCTTCTCGAGAATATGGATGAGCTGTGCAGCACCTTCGCGGATGGCGAGGTCGCCATCGACGAGAACAGGAACCTGGCCGCGCGGATTGACCTTGAGCAATTCCGGCGTGCGCGCCGCCTGAAGATCGACTTTCTCCAGCTTCACCTGCTGATTGCATTCGTTGAGGGCGACATGGATGGCAAGGGAACAGGCGCCGGGCGAATAATAGAGCGTGTACATGGAGAACTCCTCAGTTGGATGCTGGAATATTTCGGTGTCGAAAGGAGGCTGGCGCAGACTCAAGTTCAGAATCGTCAGCCCGATTGGATGCAGAACCATTCTAGAAAGGCTGAAGGCTTTTTCAAGGCATTGGCTAGGGCGGGTCCGGTTAGTCACCAAAAATTCATAATTTCCTCTCATATAATTGGCGGATTCACTTGCCTAAAATCCGGAGATTCCTATGAGCAGGACACAATCATTCATCCGTACCGCCCTTGTTGCCGGCGGCCTTCTGGCGCTCACGGCCTGCAGCAATCTCGATGACACGCAGCAGAAAATGCTCTCGGGCGGCGCAGCGGGCGCTGCTATCGGCACGGTCGGTACTGTAATTACCGGCGGATGCGTACCTTGTGGCACCGTCATCGGCGGCGCAGTCGGCGCTGGCACCGGCTATGTATTGGATAAGCTCGACAGCAATACGAAGTCAGGTTCGTCTTCGTCGTCATCTTCGTCTTACCAGTCATCTTCCAGCTATCCGCCAAACTCTTCGCCGAATTATTCTAATGGCGGCGCACCTGTTGGCGGCGGCCAGCCTTACTAATCGGCGATTCCCTGTACCTCTAAGCCTCTAGGCGTGAGGGCATTCCCGCGCCTATGATGGCGTCATGGCCGGGCAAAATATCAAAATCGAATTGAACGCTGTGATCGTCGCCGTAACAGGTGGCGAGCCGCAGTTGTTGATCGATCCCGATATGGCTTTGCCTTCGGGTCCGTTTGAGACCGGTCACCGTACGCTCGAGCAGGGCCTGCGCAATTGGGCGCAGAGCAAAGGCGGCCAGCCACTTGGTTACGTCGAGCAGCTTTATACCTTTGCCGATAAAGATCGCGCCGCGGGTCACGAGCGTTTGGTCTCTATCGGCTATCTCGCGCTTGTGCATGCTAATCCTGCGGCCAAGCAAAACAATTGGTCGCCCTGGTATCGGCACTTTCCGTGGGAAGATCATCGCAAGGGCGTGCCCGTGATTATTGCTAAAACAATCATGCCGGGACTGAATACATGGAAATCCTCTGGCAGTGATACTGTCAAACGCGAGCGTTCGCAGCGCATTGGCATCGCGTTTCCAAAAGATATGCGCCGCTGGAATGAAGAGCATGTGTTGCAACGCTACGAGCTTTTGTGGGAAGCGGGATTGGTGGAAGAGGCGCAGGGCAAGAAAACGAATATGCTCGGAACGGCGATGGCTCATGATCATAGGCGCATTCTTGCGACTGCAATGGCACGGTTGCGCGCAAAAATTAAATATCGCCCCGTCGTGTTTGAATTGATGCCGGAGAGTTTTACGTTGCTTCAACTTCAGAATGCCGTTGAGGCGCTTGCCGGATTGCGGCTGCATAAACAAAATTTCCGCCGCCTTGTAGAAACACAGGGGTTGGTGGAGGAGACCGGCGCTGTCACCAGTGGGGCTTCAGGCCGTCCGGCGAAACTGTTCGCTTTCCGGCGCGAGGTGCTGGTGGAGCGTGCGGCGACAGGAACGAAGTTGCCGCGTTCATAAACGCCTGATGTATAATGACATTTACATTATGGATTTATTCACCTGATGAGCTTATGCTCATCTCGAACATTAGTTGAGTATTCGATCAGGGCCATACGGCCTGTTTTTTAGCCTCAATTAATGCTCAAAAGGAGCATAAATCGATGGGCATTGTCCAACATCACACCGCCGAAGCGCTTCGCCGCACGGCTGATATCTATGACCGGGTGAAAAACGTCATCCCGGCGATGGAATGGGCTGTGTTCGCGGAAGATGTCGAAGCCATCCTCGAGCTCAAGAAGCAGAAGAACGCGATCATCCTTGCGCATAATTACCAGACACCGGAAATTTTCCATGGCGTTGCCGATATCGTCGGTGACTCTCTGGCACTCGCCCGCGAAGCGGCGAAAGCCCAGGCTGATGTCATCGTCATGGCCGGCGTGCATTTCATGGCTGAGACATCGAAGCTGCTCAACCCGTCGCGCAAGGTTTTGATCCCGGATATGAAGGCCGGGTGTTCACTCGCAGAGTCCATCACCGCAGAAGATGTGCGCTTGCTGAAGCAGAAGTATCCGGGTGTGCCGGTGGTGACGTACGTCAATACCTCTGCTGCCGTGAAAGCAGAGTCGGATATTTGCTGCACTTCAGGCAATGCAAAGAAGGTTGTGGAATCGTTAGGCGTGCCGGAAGTCATCATGCTGCCCGACGAATATCTGGCACAGAATGTCGCCAAGGAAACGCATGTGAAGATCATCGCATGGAAAGGCCATTGCGAAGTACATGAACGCTTTACGCCTGAAGATATTGAGCTTTACCGCAAACAAAATCCGGGCGTGATTGTGCTGGCGCATCCCGAATGCCCGCCGGATGTCGTTGCTGTGTCCGACTTCGCCGGTTCGACCGCGCGGATGATCGAATATGTCGAGACCAAAAAGCCGAAGCGCGTTGTGCTCGTCACCGAATGTTCAATGAGCGATAATGTCGCCGCGCGTAACCCGGATGTTGAATTTGTCCGCCCTTGCCAGCTTTGCCCGCATATGAAGCGCATCACGCTGAGCGGCATTCGCCACGCGCTCGAGACCATGACGCATGAAGTGCATGTGCCGGCTGAAATTGCTGATCGTGCCCGACTTGCGGTCGAGCGCATGATGGCGGTGGGATAAATGAAATCGGTTATTATCGGTTCGGGGCTGGCTGGATTAAGCGCAGCCCTTGCTCTCGCGCCGATGCCAGTTGTGCTGATCAGCGCAAAAAAACTTGGCGACAATAGTAGCAGTGTTTTGGCGCAGGGCGGCATCGCAGCCGCCCTTGGTGCAGGTGATACAGCCTCATCGCACGCCGAAGATACGCTGAAAGCGGGCGCTGGCCTCGGCGATAAAGCCGTGGCTGAACAGGTGACACATGATGCCGCGGAGATCGTCGGAAGCCTTATAAAGCAAGGTGTTTCGTTCGATCGTGACGCGCATGGCCAATTGCAATTAGGGTTGGAAGCTGCGCACAAGACGCGTCGCATTATTCACGCAGCCGATAAAACCGGCGCCGCGATTATGCACGCTATGACGAAGACTGCGCGCAACACACCTTCGATTGAAATTATCGAAGATACAATCGTGACTGAATTGCTGACGCATGACGGCGCAATCTGTGGTGTCGTTTTAAAACGTGGCTCCGAAGTTTCTGTTTTCGCAACCGACAAGGTTATTCTCGCGACCGGTGGTGCCGGCGCTTTGTGGAAGCATACCACTAATCCGCTCACAAGTTGGGGGCAGGGGCTTGCGTTGGCAGCTCATGCCGGAGCGGAGCTTATCGACCTTGAATTTATGCAATTTCATCCAACCGCTATGGATGTTGGGCTGGACCCTATGCCGCTTGCCAGTGAAGCGTTGCGTGGCGAGGGTGCATTGCTCGTCGATGGGACAGGTGAGCGTTTCACGGATGAGCTTCAGCCGCGCGATATCGTTGCCCGCGCCATCCATAAGAAATTGGCCGAAGGTCATAAGGTTTTTCTCGATGCGCGCAAAATCTTCGCGAGCGAAAATCCTTTCCCCGGCGTCGTCGCTTTGTGTCGTGCGTCCAATGTTGATCCAGCCATCTCGCCCATCCCTGTACGCCCCGCCGCGCATTACCATATGGGCGGCATTAAAACCGACATGCATGGCCGCAGCAGCGTGAAAGGCCTTTGGGCGTGTGGCGAAGTGGCGTGCACAGGTCTTCATGGCGCAAACCGCCTCGCCAGCAATTCATTGCTCGAGGCTGCATCGTTCGGCCAGCGCGTCGCAAAAGATATTCTCGGTTTAGAACAGCATCCTCACATCGTTCATACGAAAGAACCTGTATTGCCTTTGCGCAATGGCGCAAGCGATGTCGTGCGCGAGATTATGTCGCGTTATGTCGATGTGGTGCGCGATGCGGCAGGGCTGCAAGAAGCAATTCGTGAGCTTTCAATGTACGCGCAAGAATCCGATATGGCGTTGCTTGGTTTGATGATCGCGAAGTCTGCTGCACGGCGTGAAGAAAGCCGCGGCGCGCAATATCGTAGCGATTTCCCTACGGCGTCGGCCAAGGCCGAGCGTTTTACGATGACGCTCGCGGATATCCTGCCCACCCTGCCGCATGCTGTGGGAGCATAAGATGGCGCTGAAACCCTTGCCGCAAAAAGAGCTCAAAAGCCTTGTAAAACAAGCGCTGGATGAAGATTTGGGTCGCGCCGGCGATATCACTACGAATGCCATCATTCCTCGTAACCAGACATGGAAAGGCGCACTTGTTGCGCGCCAGGCGGGCGTTGTGGCCGGGCTTGATCTCGCGCAGCTTGCTTTCCAACTCATGGACCCGAAAGTGAAAATGAGTGTGAAGAAAAAAGACGGCAGCACCGTGAAGCTTGGCACTGTCATTGCGACGCTCGAAGGGCCAGCGCGCGCGATCATCACCGGCGAGCGTGTCGCGCTCAATTACCTTTCGCATCTCAGCGGTATTGCAACGGCGACAAATAAACTTGTGAATGCTGTCAAACCGCATAAGGCAAAAATCCTTTGCACACGAAAAACAACGCCAAATATACGTGCGTTTGAGAAATATGCCGTGCGTGCGGGCGGCGGCGTCAATCACCGCTTCGGTTTGTATGATGCGATCTTGATAAAGGACAATCACATCGCTGCTGCCGGCGGCATTCGCGCGGCGGTGCTAAAAGCGCGCA
>DASTLS010000113.1:0-4100 GCA_035714725.1 Alphaproteobacteria bacterium
AATACAATGTCGCCGACATGAAATTCTATGCCGATGTCGAAACACCGCTTTATCAGAACGTCAATGGCAACCAGTTAACGGCGCCGGTGATGTTCAAGCTGATCGTCGGTTACAACTTCTAAGGAGACACCATGCGCAAGATATTTTGCCTTATGCTCGCGGGATATCTTGCGCTGGCCTCCGTTGCTCATGCAGAAGTGACGGTGGGCCAGCCGACGCCAGCGCTTGTTGCGCAAGAGCTGGATGGCAAAACCTTCGATCTTACGACGATGAAAGGCAAAGTCGTGGTGCTGCATTTCTGGGCGACGTGGTGCCCGTCATGCAAAGAAGAAATGCCCGCCCTCGATGCTTTCGCAAAATCTCATCCGGATGCCATCGTGATGGTAATCAGCGCCGATAAGTCGCGTCAGCGCGATAAAGTCGTGGATGCAATGAAAATGTTTAGCTTTCAGGGCGCTATGTTGAGTGATGTTTCGGATAATGGCTTCGGTACGCCATCATCGATACCTGTGACTTACATCATCGATAAGCAAGGCATGGTGAGGAATGAGATGTCACCTGATCAAGGTGTGCTGACAGCGCAGAGCCTTGATGCTGCCGTCAAATCATTGCGGTGATGCGTCGGTCCAAGGTGCGGGGCCGATAATTTTATCTGCCATCACGCCTCGCTTCACGACAATCGTCTCCGGCACTTTCACGGTATTGAATTCGTAAATCGAAAGGCTTTTGCCTTTGTCCCACGCCCAATAGAGATGTGGTGCGTGAATATCTGCGCCGATTTTATCAAGCATTTTCTGGCTATCGGTATAACGATCATCAAGCGAGACGGCGAGCAGGGCGATGCGGCCATTCGCCTTCGCGACATATTTCAGCAGTTCAGGAAATTCGGCTTGGCAGGGGAGGCACCATGCTGCCCAGAAATGAACCAGCACAATCGGCTCCTTGAGCTGGCGCAGATGCAACGTCGAGCCGTCCGCCATCGTAAAGCCGATATCGGGGAAAAACTGCTGTGGGCCGGATGGAGCTTTATCTTCGCTCAGCACATCCATATTTCGGGGCGTTAACTGCTGGTAATAGGTGATAGCGCCCGCAAGAATTGCGGCGGCAAGCAAAAGAACAAGGAATTTGGCTTTCATGGGCAGATGTTAACAAAGGGCCTGTGGATAACACAATGATCATGCGCTGCTTATTGACACTTTATAACTGCCCGCCTATGCGTTGAGGGCCTTTCAAGCCTTCTTGCTCACGGAGTTCCTCCCATGAAGATGAAGTCGCTTTTCCTCGCACTCGCTTTAATCGCATTCACCGGTACCGCTCACGCAGCGACGATTGAATATATCTTCCAGGGCACAGGCACCGGAACATATTCAGGCACTCCCGGCACCACCGGCTTCAATAGCGACTTCACTGTAACTCTTTTCGGCGATACATCGGCAGTCTTTGCGGGCATCAACCGTTTCGATAACTCAGTCACCGGCAATATCACGTTCGGCGGCGCTCTGACCGGCGTCTTGTCGGCACCCGTCAGCGTTGCTGTCATAACATCCGGCACGCCAACCATTGGTTTCATCCAGACGCAACCTTCACCGGTCTTTGCTGTTGCCGAAGCCACGTCCAATTCTGCCTTTGGAACTTATGATCTTTCGACCGCGCTAGCTTTGACGGCGGGCAATCCGTCCTTCGCGAACCAAACCTTCCTGACGACGGATGGTTTCATAAACTTCTCCAGCATTTCGTCGCTTTCGTTTGAAGCGGAGCTCGTTCAAACACCGCTGCCGGCTGCGATGCCAATGTTTATCGCAGCGCTCGCGAGCCTCGCCGCATTCGGCTTAATGCGCCGCAAAGAGACGGTTTAATCATGTCAGCAAAAACGCTTTATACCGCCCATGCAGCGACCAAGGGCGGACGGAACGGCCATAGCCAAACGACAGACGGCAAACTGTCTTTCGAGCTGGCGCTTCCCGGCGGTCCGACCAAGAAAACCGGCCCTGTCACCAATCCGGAAGAACTCTTTGCGTGCGGTTATTCCGCATGTTTCGGCAGCGCGCTCGAATATGTCGCGGGCTTGCAAAAAGTCTCGGTCGAAGGATCGGAAGTGAAAGCCGATGTCAGCCTCAATCAGGGTGAGACCGGCTTTTCCATCAGCGTTGTGCTGACCGTCTCGGTTCCTGGCATGGATAAAGCTCAGGCCGAGAAACTCGTGCAAGAAGCGCATCAGGTTTGCCCGTACTCGAAAGCGACGCGCAACAACATCGATGTGCAGCTGAAGGTCGCTTAACCCTTCTTCTCGCGCTTCTTATTCCAGATCTGCTCCATCTTCAGATACGTCATGGATGCAGACCACGCGATCATCAATAAGCCCGTCAAAGCTTCGGATACCGAGATCGAACGCATGAAGCCTTTCGGGTGGATATCGCCATATCCAACGGATGTATAATTCGAGGCTGAGAAGTATAGATAACTCGTCAGTCGTCCGTCGAAGTCGCCTTCCAGCCGGCCCATGTCTGGAAAGTGGGCCATGATCATCATGGTAAGGGCGTAGAGCCAGATTTCCACGATATGTGCCAGCATCAAGGCGAGCAGCATAATGACAATCGCACGGCGATCGGGGGCCCATTTGAGCGCCCAAGGAAGAATGCTGTCAGAGACGAGGCGCATGCTTTCAAAATGAATGGCGATTGTAAACGCAACCAGAAGCGTTGCCGCAAACCAACCAATAAGATCTGCCATCAACATGGAGAGCACCTAAAGAATGGCGGATAGGGTGAGATTCGAACTCACGGTGAACTGACGCCCACGTCGGTTTTCAAGACCGATGCCTTAAACCACTCGGCCACCTATCCGTTAAGAATGTCATACACTTAGACGCCGCAGGTGTGAATAGTATATCCGCGCCCTTAAAAACTTATTGATTTTATCATATTGGGCTTCGCAGATTGGCATCACGATTTGGATCAACCAGATGAGGAAACAAATGTTCAGGAAATCAGCCATTCTCGTTGTTGCTTGTGCCGCTCTCATGGCTTGCGCGCAGGAACAGCCGCGTATTATCCAGCCAACGGCCAATGCTTCGGAAATCCGCCTCAGCGGCGGCATGGCAACCCAAGTTGAGGTGCCGAACGGCAGCCGCGTTCAGTCTGTGACGGTCGGCGATCCGACCCTGATCACAGCCGAGCATGTCGATAACGTGGTCAATCTGGTGCCGAAGAATAAATCAGGCGACACCAATATGATCGTACGCACGATTGATAATGGCGGCGATGTGCAGGTCTATCAGTACCGCATCAATGTGCAGGGCCACTAAGCGACGTCTTTAAGCTCAAGCAGCACGGGCGTGTGGTCGGAAGCTTTTTCTTTCCCGCGCGGCGTGCGGTCAATAAAACAGTTGGTCATGCGGTCGGCTGCTTCCGGCGAAAGCAGGAAGTGGTCGATGCGTATGCCATTGTCATTTTGCCACGCACCGGCCTGATAATCCCAAAACGTATAGGCATGTTCTTTTTGCGGATGCAGGCTGCGGAACGCTTCCGTATAACCCATCTGCTGCAGTTGCCTAAAAGCAGCGCGCGATTCCGGACGGAAGAGGGCGTCGCCCACCCAACGCTCCGGCGCATAGACATCGATATCTTCCGGAATGACGTTGTAATCGCCGCCAAGCACAACCGGCTTTTCTTCCTGCAATAACTTCGCTGCATGTTTTTGCAGACGCTTCAGCCATGCGAGTTTGTAGGGAAATTTTTCGGTATCGGTTGGGTTGCCATTCGGAAGATATATGCTGGCGACACGCACGCCTTTGACGGTCGCTTCGATATAGCGCGACTGCACATCGTCACCCGCTTCCGGCAGATGTTCGACCACATCCGTAATCTCATGGCGGCTCAGGATCGCGACGCCGTTATAGGATTTTTGCCCGAGCGCTTTTGATTTATAGCCAGCGCTCTCGAATTCCAGTGCGGGGAAATTCTGCGTCTCGCATTTGATTTCCTGCAGCAGCACGACATCCGGCTTCGCTTCTTTCAGCCACTCCAAAACATTGGGAAGACGGGCTTTAACCGAGTTGACGTTCCACGTGGCGATGCGCATAAGTGCCTCTGGTTATTGAC
>DASTLS010000114.1:0-4229 GCA_035714725.1 Alphaproteobacteria bacterium
CTTGAGCGAGGCCAGATCGCCCGACCATTTTGCGCGCACAAAGCCCTGCCCGCCGACGAAACTGTTGTCGGCATCCTTGGCGAAATAGGCTTTGAATTCTTCCGGCGTCTTGATGTTGTGAACAGTGCGCGCCTTCTGGAACGACAGCGCCTGATCGTAGAGATTTTTCTGAATGGCTTCGAGTTCGACGGCAGCGGCAGCGACGAAATCCGCAATTGGCTCAAAACGCTTGCCCTGCGCTAAACCATCGCGGCGCGTGACGCAGACTTTGCCTTCGGAAACATCGCGGGGACCGATTTCGAGCAAGAGCGGCACGCCCTTCTTAATCCATTCCCACTTCTTCTCGGCGCCGGAAATATCGCGCGCATCGATTTTCACGCGCAACGGCTGGCCGGCATAATGCTGCTTCACAAGCTCGGCGCGCAACGCTTCGCAATATTTAACAACAGCATCACGATCTTTGTCTTCGCGGAAGATCGGCGCGATCACGATCTGATGCGGCGCGATACGCGGGGGCATACGCATGCCGTCATCATCGGCGTGCGTCATGATGATTGCGCCGAGAAGACGCGTTGAAACGCCCCATGAGGTGGTGTGCACATGCTCGACAGCGCCTTCGCGGCTTTGGAACTGAATGCCGATGGATTTCGAGAAATTCTGGCCGAGATAGTGCGACGTCCCCGCTTGCAGCGCGCGGCCATCCTGCATCATGGCTTCGATGCTGTAGCTATTCACAGCGCCGGGGAAACGCTCATTCGCCGGCTTCTCGCCCGGAATGACGGGAAGCGCCAAGGCTTCTTCGACGAATTCCTGATACACTTTGTGCATCAGCTTGGTCTCGCGCATCGCGTCTTCCTGCGTTTCATGCGCAGTATGACCTTCCTGCCAGAGGAATTCGGCCGTGCGCAGCAGAATACGTGGACGCATTTCCCAGCGCACGACGTTCGCCCATTGGTTCAGCAATAGCGGCAGATCGCGATAGGATTTGATCCATTTCGACATTGCCTCACCGATAACGGTTTCCGATGTCGGGCGCACGACCAGTGGTTCTTCCAATTCGCCATCCGGCACCAGTTTGCCATCGACCGACTTCAGACGATGATGCGTGACGATCGCCATTTCCTTCGCGAAGCCTTCGACGTGATCGGCTTCTTTCTGGAAATAGCTGAGCGGAATGAAGAGTGGGAAATAGCAATTATCATGGCCGGTCGCCTTGAAACGCGCATCGAGATCGCGCTGCATCAACTCCCAAGCGCCATAGCCCCACGGTTTGATCACCATGCAGCCGCGCACGCCCGACATCTCCGCCATATCCGCAGATTTCACGACCTGCTGATACCACTGCGCGTAATCTTCGGCGCGGGTCGGGCTGATGGCGTTTTTGGGAGCTTTACCTTGGGGCTTGGCTTGTGGGGAGTTCATGATGTTTCCGGTCATTTGAAGACCAGCGAACATAACAAAGCCAAAGGCTTATGCCAACTGCTTCAAGCGCTATTTAGCGCCCTGTTTCATGCAGAGAACGGCGAGGTTGTCCTGCTGCTGATCGGACAGCGGCTGGCCGTTATAGCTAACCTTGTCGCCTTCCACCTGAAGCGAGCCGATTTGCGCTTCCGTGCCCGCACCAAGCTTATCGAATGGCGCCACACTGGTATTCAGGTTCAAAATCTTGGTCAGCTGCAGCGTGAGCGGAATATCGATCTTGGATGGCAGCTGCATTTGCGGCGAGCCGGGAACATCGGCAGGCGCCACAGCTTTTCCGTTCACGACATCCGTACCCGGCTGATAATTCGTATCTGCGCTCGGCGTATGTTTTGTGAGCGCGCGGCACAAAGCTGCATCCGTCTGCGAGCCGCCCGTAATCGAAGATGCGATGCTCGATTTCGGATTCGCCATGGTGGTGGAAAGACGTGGATCGGACGACTTCATATTGTCGCTAGATATCGAGGATTTCGGATCCGGCATCACGGTCGAAAGTTTTGGATCCGATGAATTCATATTCATGGATGACAAATCGGATGAGCTACGTGTCCCTGCCCGCAATGTCGAGCCAAGTGAGCCCGGTACTGTCGAGCCCGAGCCGCGAATAGTTGAGCCGATATTGTCGGGCGTATCGTCGGCAAGCGCCGGAAAAGCGATCAACAGAAATACCAGCGCCCATTTCAACATAGCTACCCCGCCAAACTCTTTTGCGCGGCCTGAAGCTTGACGAGCATCGCCTCGGCTTCCGCTTTGCGTTCGCGTTGTTCTTCGACAATTTCCGGCGGCGCGCGATCAACGAAATCCTTGTTGCCGAGCTTGCTTTCCAGCTTCTTGATTTCATCAGCTAGCCGCTCTGTTTCCTTACCGAGACGCACGCGTTCCTGATCGAGATCGATAATATCGGCAAGCGGCAAGGCCACAGTGATATCGCCAATCACGATGAGAGCTGCACCCTTTGGCACTTCTTTCACGTATGTGATCGGCTGATCGTCATCGAGGCGCGCCATGCGGGCGATAGACACAAGGTTATCAGTAATACGCTTTTGCGTGTCCGCATTGGCATCTTTAACCAACAGCTTGATCTTGGCCGCACCCGGCACGCTGAGTTCGACGCGCGTTGCACGAATACGCTCAATGACTTCGCGCACCCAATTGATCTCGGTCGCAACAACAAGGCTTTCCGGCAGAACTGGCCAAGCGTCCGTCATGAGCATCTTGCCGCCGACGAACTGATCCCACAGCTCCTCGGTAATATAAGGCATGAAGGGATGCAGAAAGTGCAGCATCTGACCAAGGACCCACGCCGTTGTGGCGCGCGTTTCGACTTTGGCGGCTTCATCGGTGCCCATGAAAATCGGCTTGGTGAATTCCAGATACCAGTCGCAGAAATTATTCCAGACGAAATCGTACGCCGCAGCTGACGATAAATCGAAGCGATAATCATCGAGCAACGAGGCAACTTTATCAGCCGCCAGTTTAGTCTCGCCGACAATCCACTTGTTGACTGTTTGCGTGACTTTCGACGGATCGAAATCTTTGACCCATGCGCATTCATTCATCTGGCAGAAACGCGCAGCGTTCCAAAGCTTAGTCGAGAAGTTGCGATTACCTTCGATGCGCGCCGGTGCCAATTTGATATCGCGGCCCGGCGTCGACATATTCGCGAGCGTAAAGCGCAACGCATCGCAGCCGTACTTATCGATGATATCGAGCGGGTCGATGACGTTGCCTTTCGTCTTCGACATCTTCTGCCCCTTCTCATCGCGAACAAGGGCGTGAATGTAGACTTTCTTGAACGGCACCTGCTTCGTGAAATGCAGCCCCATCATCATCATGCGTGCGACCCAGAAGAAAATGATATCGAAACCGGTGACGAGAACATCGGTCGGATAATAGCGCGCGAGTTCCGGCGTCTTTTCCGGCCAGCCGAGCGTCGAGATCGGCCACATTGCGGATGAAAACCATGTGTCGAGAACATCTTCGTCACGCTTCAGCTCAACCGCTTTGCCGTAATGTTTTTGTGCTTCGGCAGCAGCTTCTTGTTCAGATTCCGCGACGAAATACTTGCCATCCGGCCCATACCAGGCCGGGATTTGATGCCCCCACCAGAGCTGGCGCGAAATGCACCATGGCTCGATATTTCGCATCCATGCGTAATAAGTGTTGGTCCATTGCTCGGGCACGAATTGCGTGCGGCCGTCTTCAACAGCTTTCAGAGCTTCCGCCGCCAATGTCTTGGCATCGCAATACCATTGATCGGAAAGCCACGGCTCGATGACAACGCCCGAACGATCGCCATGCGGGACGGCATGCTTAATGTTTTCGATCTTATCGACCAACCCCAAAGCTTCGAGATCGGCAATAACCTTCTTACGCGCCTCATAGCGATCAAGCCCTTGGAATCCGGGCGGCGCATTTTCATTCATGCGCGCATGCGCATCGAACAGATTAATCAGGCCACCATCTTTCTGCACCTTGAAGTAATCTTTATCGCGGTGCCGGCTCCAAACTTGAAAGTCGTTGAAATCATGCGCGGCAGTAATTTTAACCGCGCCACTACCTTTTTCCGGATCGGCATGTTCATCGGCGATGATAGGAATGCGACGGCCGGCTAAAGGCAGCACGGCATATTGGCCGATGAGATGCTGATAGCGCTCGTCCTTCGGATTCACCGCGACAGCGCCGTCACCAAGCATGGTCTCAGGGCGCGTGGTCGCGATGCATATAAATTGTGTCGGGTCTTTCTCGAG
>DASTLS010000115.1:0-3221 GCA_035714725.1 Alphaproteobacteria bacterium
CGTGTAAAGGCACGCTGGCGAGCTCGCATTCTCGATCATCTCGGCCATTACAGCCTCGATCTGATGACAAGCCATGCCGCACCGTGGCTCGATCATCCTGAAATTTTGGCTATCGTCGCGAGCGCTTGCGCCGTTACCGAAGCCAGCTTGCCCGAGCGTCAGCCGATGCCGGGAATTTACGCAAGCCTCGCAACACTGCTTGGGTTGCATGATGCCGATCTGTGGGGGCCCGCTTATGTGAAGTGGGAAATGGGTCTTTTGCAGGCGCTGGGTTACGGCATGGATTTAAGCCAATGCGCTGCAACGGGCACAGCCGATGATCTGACCTACGTCAGCCCGCGAACTGGCCGTGCGGTTTCAACCGAAGCGGGTGCTCCGTATCATGAAAAACTTTTTCCGTTACCGGGATTTTTGCTGGGCGTCGGCGGCTGGGATGATGCTGATATTTCGGATGGCCTCGATCTCACCGGCCACTTTCTCTCCCGCCATGTATTCGCTCATCCACATAGCCGGTTGCTGATCGCCCAAGCGGGGGATCTGCCGTTGGCCCGCCAAAGGCTCGGGGATTTTTACCGAAAAGCCGTGGAAAAGGCTGAAGTTGTCGTGGCTTAACATAATAAAAGCATTTCCGAATCCGCCATTTGCTGTTAATTGAACGGAATGGCACGCAGCTCATCAAAACAGCGTCCGCCCGAAGGTCCTCCGGCGGAAATCATTAACAAGAAGCTTTCCGAAGCGCTTTCGGAACGCTATCTGGCCTATGCGCTTTCCACCATTATGGATCGTGCCTTGCCGGATGTGCGCGACGGCCTGAAGCCTGTTCATCGCCGTCTGCTGTTCGCGATGCGCGAGCTGAAGCTCGATCCAAATCTGCCGCCGAAGAAATCCGCCCGCGTTGTCGGCGACGTTATCGGTAAATTCCACCCGCATGGCGACGTTGCCGTGTACGAAGCGATGGTGCGTTTGGCGCAAGATTTTGCGCAGCGCTATCCGCTTGTCGAAGGGCAAGGCAATTTCGGCAATATCGACGGCGATAACGCGGCTGCCATGCGTTATACCGAAGCGCGCCTCACTGAAGTCGCGAAGCTTCTGCTCGAAGGTATCGATGAAGATGCGGTCGATTTCCGCCCGACTTATGACGGTAGTGGCGTTGAGCCGGTCGTTCTTCCGGCAGCTTTCCCCAATTTGCTGGCAAACGGTTCGAGCGGCATCGCCGTCGGCATGGCGACATCCATTCCGCCGCATAACGTAAGCGAACTTTGCGACGCGCTGCGCCATCTGATCAAATTCCCGAATTCGCATATCGATAAGCTTGTGGGCTTTATGCCCGGCCCCGATTTTCCCACCGGCGGCATTCTTGTCGAAGGTCGCGAGCAGGTTGTTGAAGCCTATAAGACCGGCAAAGGCTCATTCCGTCTGCGCTGCAAATGGGAGAAGGAAGAGCTGCGCCAGGGCACGTGGCAGGTCATCGTCACCGAAATTCCCTATCAGGTGCAGAAATCGCGCCTGATCGAGAAAATTGCTGAGCTTCTGCAGGCACGTAAACTGCCGCTGCTTGACGATGTTCATGACGAGTCTGCCGATGATATCCGCCTCGTGCTAACGCCGAAGAGCAGGAATGTCGACCCGGCGGTGCTGATGGAATCGCTCTTCCGCCAGACCGAGCTTGAGACGCGCATTCCGCTCAATATGAATGTGCTGGATAAAGACAGCGTGCCGCAGGTTATGGATTTGCGCCTTGTGCTGCGCTCCTACCTCGATCATCGGCAGGATGTGTTGGTGCGCCGTTCGAAATACAAACTGGCACAGATCGAAAATCGCCTCGAAGTTTTGGCCGGTTATCTCATTGCCTATCTTAACCTCGACAAGGTCATCAAGATCATCCGCACGGAAGATGAGCCAAAGCCGGTCTTGATGAAGACCTTCAAGCTCACGGATGTGCAGGCCGAAGCCATCCTCAATATGCGCCTCCGCTCCTTGCGCAAGCTTGAGGAAATGGAAATCCGCACCGAGCAGAAAGATCTCTCCGGTCAGCAAGCAGAATTGAAGAAGCTGCTGAAGAGCGAAGATTTGCGTTGGGAATTTATCGACGGCGAATTGTCTGAACTCAAAAAGCGTTTTGGCAAGAACACGCCGCTTGGTGCCCGCCGTACTGAAATCGGCGATGCACCGGTTGAGCTAACTGTGCCGGTTGAAGCTGTTATCGAACGTGAAAACGTTACCGTTATCTGCTCAGCCAAAGGCTGGATTCGCGCTGCCCGTGGCCATATTGCAGAAGATGCCGTGGCCCGCGCCGGTGTTAAATATAAGGAAGGCGATGAAGAGCGCTTTGTTCTTAATGCCGAGACGACTGACAAAATCCTGCTTTTCGCAAGCAATGGCCGTTTCTATACGCTTGGCGGCGACAAGCTTCCGGGTGCGCGCGGCTTCGGTGAGCCGGTGCGTATTATGCTCGATTTGCCGAATGAAGCCGAGATTGTCGGCGTCACTAAATATCAGGCTGACCAGAAATTCGTTGTCGCATCAAGCGATGGCCGCGGCTTTATCGTAAAGGCCGAAGATGTTCTGGCGCAGACCAAGAACGGCAAGCAGATATTGAATGTCGACGGCAAGACAACGGCCACAGCTTTTGCGCCGGTTGCAGGCGATCATATCGCCGTAATCGGCACCAATCGCAAGCTGCTGATCTTCCCACTTGAAGAACTGCCGGAAATGGCGCGCGGTCGCGGCATCACGCTGCAGAAATATAGCGGCGGCGAATTGTCGGATGTGAAGACCTTTGTGAAGAAAGAAGGCCTCACATGGAAATCCGGCGACCGTGACCGGACAGAGACCGATCTTCGCGGCTGGGTTGGCTCGCGCGCTCAGGCTGGCAAATTGCCGCCAACAGGCTTTGCGAAGAGTAATAAGTTTTCCTAATTAAAATTTGCGGCCGCGACAGCACGGTGTGAGAAGCTTTCAGGACGAGTAGGGGTTTCCTTCCGGCCAGCCTCTTGGAGGGCAAAGCGCGCTTGCATCACAGCATCTGGCACTTTTGTTGCAATAACCATTTTCCCAAGCTCGGCCATGGTTGCTGTTTTTATGCCCCTCTGTTTTTCAGAGACTACCTTAGTTCTTTTCAAAACTTTGCTAGCCCATATCGGCGCGCGGTAATGGAGCTGGTCTACATAGGTACAATAAGAAAGATCTGCCTTCAGGACCGGTTGGGGCTTGCCATTACT